>JAPKZI010000072.1 GCA_026393865.1 Candidatus Aminicenantota bacterium | reverse complement strand
GTCGGCGATGTCGGCGGAATGGATGGTCAACCGGGCTTTGCGCTGGTCCAGGCCGTCGATCTCGATGACGATGTCTTTTTTCGGCTCTTCCTTCTTGGCCTCCGTGTCCTTGGCTTTGGGGTCTTTGGGCTTGTCCTTGTCCTCCTTGGCCTTATCTTCTTTCGCCTTTTCTTCCTGCTCCTTCAACAGGGCGAAATCCGTCTTGGACAGCCGGAACCGGTCATAGGCGTCTCGAGTGAAAAACATGCCATACACATCGTAGGTCACGGGAGATCCATCGATGTTTGTGGCGCCTTCCCTCGTGCAGCCCCAATACATCATCGTGCCGTCCATGCCCCAGCGGGCCGCGACGTTGTCGAAGCCGCTCTTGGTCAGGTTGATGACCTTGCCTTTCCCGTCGCTCGAAATCAATCCGACCTGGGGAGAGAATAGCCGGACGAATCCGAACTGGACCAGAAACCATTTCCCGTCCGGGCTCCAGCGGAAGTTCTGGTCGCCGTCGGCATAGGAATAATTGCATTCCGCCGGCAGGATCATTCGGCTTTGCTTGGAGGCCAGGTTGATGGCCTTCAGGACGACCCGGTTTTCCAGGTAGGCGATTTCCTTGCCGTCAGGCGAGAATTCGGGCTGGAATTCCTCGGCCGCGGTGGCTACGATCGGGTCCTCTTTCAGGACCGTCGCGGCGTAGAAGTAGGGCTCTTCCTTGCGCATGATCGACGTCGTATAGACGTTCCAGTTGTTGTTCTGCTCGGCGGCGTAGACGAGCGTCCGGCCGTCGGGGCTGAAGCTCACGCTGCGCTCCTGCCAGGGCGTGTTGGTGATGCGTTTGGTGACGCCGCCCTCGACGCTGCCGACGAAGATCTCGCCGCGGAAGACGTAGGCGATCTCCTTGCCGTTGGGCGACAGCCGCATCTCGGTGATGCCGCTGCCGATGGGCATGGTCCGCTCCAGAACCTGGCGGCCGTCCTCGGCGATGCGGACGTCGATTCTTTTCGGCGCCGCCGTCCCGGACTTGGTGTAGATCTCGCCGTCGTAACCGAAGCAGAAGACGCCCGCGATCGAGCGGGTCAAAAAACGGACGGGATTCTTGGTGAAACTGGTCAGGGGGGTTGAAACGGCCGGTTTGCTGAGGGAACTTTTATAGACATTGAACGAGCCGCTTTGTTCGCTCAGATAGTAATAATCGTCGCCGTTGCCGTCGAACACGGGATTGCGGTCCTCGCCCTTGAAGGTCGTCAACTGGATATTTTTCTTCGTTTTCAAGTCATAGACCCAAATGTCCCGGGTCACGGACGACGTATGGTGCTTGCGCCAGTCGCTCTCATATCCTTTCTGGTCGTGGTAGATGATCTTGTCGCCGGCCGGATTGACGGTCGCGGAAATCGCCGGCTGGGTCAGGACGAGCGCCGCTTCTCCTCCGGTCACGGGGACCCGATAGAGCTCGGGGAATACGGACATCGGGAACTGGACGTTGGAGGCCGAATCTTGCCGGGCCGAGGTGAAGAGGATGTTTTTATCGTCGGCCGTGAATCCGCTGGGGACGTCCGACGCGGAATGGTAGGTCAAGCGTTTGGCCTCGCCGCCGGAGGCCGGCATGACATAAACGTCGAAATTGCCGAACCGGTCGGAAGCGAAGGCGATGGACTTCCCGTCGTGGCTCCAGACGGGGGCGTATTCGTAGGCCTCGCTGATGGTCAGCGGATAGGCCTGCCCGCCCGCGGCGGGGACTTTGTAAATATCGCCTTTGCAACAGAATAGGATGGCCTGTCCATCCGGCGAAATGGCCGGATAGCGCAGCCACAGAGGCTTGTCCTGGGCCTGCAGGGGGATGGCGCTCAGAACCAGGATGAACAGCGATGCCAGGGATTTGCCGATGCGGATTCCGAAATCTTTCATGGAGCCCTCCAGGAAAATAGAATATTCTATTATATCAGAAAGACCGCTATTTCGAGGAGCAGGGCGGGATCGGCCCGCGGCTAAATATTCTCGCGGCTTTAGGCGTATCATAGTTAGGGACAACGAGAGAGGTGAGGAATGAAAAGAAACGAGAAGAGGAGCCGTCTGGCGGCTCTGTTTTTGGCCCTCTTATTATCGGATTCATTGAGTCCTTCCGTTTTTACCCAAGAAATCATCGAAAATTCTGATCGGCCGGCTTCGAAAAACGCGGGACGGACAATCCCGATACAGGAGGTTTTGCGAATCAAGGACGAGGGAAAAGGATTTTACTTCAAATTGCCTTGGGGACTGGACGTCGGGCTTGATGGATCCATCTTCGTCCAAGACGGCCTCGCCCTTTATGAATTCTCTTCGGACGGCCGCTTTAAGAAAAACCTGGTGAAGACGGGCCAGGGGCCCGGCGAAATTACGACCGAGATCACGGATTTCCTCGTCAACGACAATAACGTACTCTTTTTTAGCGCTCCGTCCAACAAACTCATCAAAACCGACTTCGAAGGAAAACTCATCAGGGAGCTAAAATTCGCCAATAAGATATTTTATAGGCTATTGGCTTTTTGCGGCCAAAAATATTTCATGCTTGATCACAAGCGAAAAAATCCCGCTCAGGCCGTCGGCTTTATTGAAAGCGACCATAGCCTATTTCTTGTGAACGACGACGGGACGTTCAATCCCTCGTCCTGTTCATTCACGACTCAACAATATCTTCAGATTCGGGAATTCGGCGGAGGGAGAACGGCCTCCAGCTATTCCGATATTACGCGCCTGAGTTTTTACAGCGATAACCAAGAATATCTTTATATGGTTCATACCCCGGAGTATCTCATCAAACGGATTGATTTTAAGAAGGCGGAGGTCACCGGAATATTTCGCCGATCCTATCGGCGGGCGAAATATAAGAAGCAAGACCCGAGGGATACCCGGAAAATGCCCGAATATGACAATGATGTCTACAGGCTCCTCGTCCACAAAGATCATATCTGGGCCCTCACCTCCACTTATGATCCCCTCAAGGGCGTCTTGGTCGACGTCTTCGACTCCGATGGAAAATACGCGGATAATTTCTGGCTGCCGCTTTTGAACATCAGGACGGGGGACAACATTTCTCAGAGGTATTATCCGGTCTTGATCCGGGGTGATTTTCTTTATGCCATCGAGCATGACACGGATTGGAACTTTTCCATCGTCAAGTATAGAATTTAACCCAAGCAGCGCGCTGGCGATGGCCGAGACCGCCCTCAAGCTCAGCCGGAGATTTTTGGTCATGGTTAAAAAAACGAAGCTTATCGTTTTTGGTGTCGTCGTTATCGGCGTCGTGCTCGTGTCATGCAGATCGAAGAGTGAAGTCGTCCGGGTAAGCGGCTCTCGGCCGAGGTACGCGGATAAAAAAATCCATCCGGAAAAGTCGACCGGACATTTACCAAACTGGAGTTCATCCTCATTTTCAGCGGGAAGGGAGAATGCCGGAGGACCCATTAAATGAATAAAAATACGGGGACACATCACTTGTTTCTAAGAATTATTCGATGGACCGGTTGCGCGTCGATGCTGGCCCTCTCGTTTTTTTCCATTCCTGGACTGGTCCCTGCCCAGAGCTTCCCCCAATGGAAAGGGACGATCACGAAAGAGGGCGGCGTGACCGTCGTCCACAATCCCAAGGAGCCGATGTTCAAGGGCGCGGCGTTTTCGCTGAAGGAAGATTTGACGATCCCGACGACCGGCGCCAATGACCGGTACATGATCTCCGATGTCCGCCAAATCATCGTCGATGATGAGGGCCGGATTTACGTTCTTGACTCCAAATCTGCGGATATCAAGGTCTTCGACGCCTTGGGCCGATTCCTTCGCACCATCGGCCGGCAAGGCCAGGGCCCTGGAGAGCTGTATCTTCCTTCCCAGCTCTCCATCAATCGAACGAAAAACGAGCTCTGCGTCCTTCAGTCCTCGCGGCGCGTATCTTTTTTTGGGCTGGACGGGAATTTCCTCCGCCATGTTTCGACGAGCACGATTTGGGGATTGGCAGGCCGGGTAGATTCAATGGGAAATCTCGTTCTGACCGAGGGGATCGTCACCCCGCCGGATCCATCCTACGCCCTCAAGAAATTCGACGCCAAGATGAATCTCATCGCCGAACTGGCGAGGACGCCCGCCCCAAAAGTGACCGCCTTTGACCCATTCCTCCCCATTGCCCGTTGGACGATCGACGATCAGGACAATATTATCTACGGCTATCCGAAAACCTACGAAATTCTCGTCTTCGGTGCCCAAAACAAACTCGTCCGGAAGATCCAAAAGGAATACAATCCGATCAAAGTCTCGGACGCGGAAATCGAGGAGGCCAAGAAGGACCTTCCGGCGGGCATCACGCCGGCTTTTTCGAATTTTCATTCAGCGTTTAGAAACTTATTGGTCGACGAAGAAGGGCGAATCTATGTCCAAACTTGGAGGAAGGATGCAAACGGGCAATGCGTTTTCTACGACCTTTTCGATAAAGAGGGACGATACCTGGCTGTTTTAAACTTGAAAGAAAGGGCAATGATACGGAAAGGAAAGATGTATTCCGTTGACGAGGACGAAGACGGCTACCAGACCATCAAGCGCTACGCCGTGACCTGGAATTTGGAATGAGGATGGGGAAGCGGTGGAATCGAGACCGCCCTAGTGCCGGTCGATATACTCCTGCAACTCCGCGTGCCACTCGTCCGGCTCGAACGTGCCCGGCTCTGTATCTTCTCCGAACAGGAGATCGACCAAATGCCGCGGCCTCTTGCCTCCGATATGTATCGCCTTAATGCATGATACGCAATAGACAACCACATCCTCGCGAGGCATCTCATCGGCGCGTTTTTTCATATGCGCTTTGACTTGACCAACCGGCGCGAACACTTGGTTCATTTCTTCCCTCCGGCCGTGAACAACGCCGGCCCCAGGACGCGCTTGCCGGCTTCCAATTCAAGCAGGGCCCTCTTGCGCGGCAATCCTCCGCCGTAGCCGGACGACAGGGCGTCATACCATATTTGCTTATCCTTGCCGGGGATGCGACCGGGCGTCGGTTTGGCGCTCTTGTCCAAGGCCTTCATGGTTATGCTCTCGCGATACAGTCTAGCGCGTTGGAACCCGGATCGGCAACCGAAAACCCGACGACTAATTCCTCGAGGCGAATCGGGGATGATGATCGGCCGGAAATAACCGTATGCCTTCTCGAAACGCTCCTCATACTCGGCCAGGAAGCGCTCGAAATGATGGAAAAGCACCCGGTAGAGGACGGTCCGCTCCGGATATCGGGGACGATAGACTCCCGCCATGGCGGGAAAAAAGCCCCAAGAAACGAGCCAACGTCACGGCTAAGGCCGTGTCTCCCCCTGAAAAGACTGGAAGAGCCCCAGCAGGCCGAAAATGACGAGTTCATGAACTGCGGGCTTGCCGACCTGCCGGCCGCCTCCTGGAAACGCGCAGAATTATGCATAAGGACTTGCACCGTCATTAATGACACCCTTAGAACGCTGGCTGGCCGTTCTCCGACGCGAGAAACCCGACAGAGTGCCCATGGATTACTGGGCCACCGACGAGTTCACGGCCAAACTCATGGCTCATTTGGGATGCGCCACAGCGCGGGAGGCTCTTGAGAAGCTGGGCGTCGATTTTGGGTGAAAATCAAGCCGGATTATATCGGCCCGCCGCTGCCCCTGGGAATGGACGTCTTTGGATGCCGGAAAGAGGTCGTGGACTATGGAACGGGCGCCTACGAGGAATGCGTATCCCATCCTTTAGCCGAATTCACCTCGGTCGAAGAGATCGATCGGCACTACACTTGGCCGAGCATCGGGCGGAAAATCAATTTCGTTTGATTTCGGGCGGGGGGAACATAATGATCATCTCATGGACACGGGGATTCAGTCTTTGCATACCGGGATGGTCCGAACGAAAGATCCGTTCCCCCGTAAGCTTCAGGTATTCGTCTTGGGTGAGCGGGATCGGTCCGGTCGGGAAAATCTCCGCCGACAGGCGGAGGATCAAAGACCGGACGGCGACGGAATCATGTTCTTTTTCCCCGAGTTCGGCCAGAATCCCGCCCTCGGCTCCGGCGACCGTACCTCCATAATCCCAGCCGAAGCCGTAGAGAGCGAACGGCTTTCCGTTGATCGTTTCGATTTCCTTGAGGGTCAATCCGAGAGACAGCCCTTTGTCCGTCTTCCAGATCGACCGGGGACCCCGGAAAAGGACGGATTCGGGCAGATTGCGGAAGGAAGGGTCCCGCCAGCGGATGATGACGGTCTTTTCGGGATCATCCGGATAGACTACCGTCCCCGGGAACGACGCACCCTCCTCAAGTTGGATGTCTTGTCTTCGGACATTCTCTAGCCCGAAGAGCGCTCGGATCTGGGACTCGCTCGTCCGGTTGGTGATCGGCCCGACCTGGACTCCGGGGACGATGGACCAGGGCGTACCGGGGCCGGCCGATTCATCCGGGGTGCGGATTTCCTTTTTCGGGATTTGGAGCGCGGCGGCCGGGAACAGAATTTGATCGCTCCGGCCGGCCAAATCGATCATCAAGCCGATATCTTCCGCCAGGATTTCATCCGGAACGTCCAGATCGCATTTCCGATATCGAATGATACCTTTGGGGTCGAGGACTATGACGGCCGGGGGGAGGACGATACCGAAATCCGAAAGCGCTTCCCGCGCGATGTTGAGATGGACGGGAAAGACGAGCCCGCGGTCTCGGAGGTGGCGGACTCCGGCTTCGCGGTCTTCACTCGGATTGTCAAGAATGCGGACAGAGACGATCGGGGCGGCCTCTGGGCCGCCGCGTTCTTTGGCGATCGCCGCAAGCGGGGAAAGCGGTTTCAGACTCGCGGTTTCCCGCTCCGACCAAAAATACAGGACCGCCACCCGGCCGGCGAATTCCGACAGGGAGATCGCTTTTCCGGCCGAGTCTTGGAAGGAGAGGAGGGGGAGCGGATCGTTCAACAGGCTCCGTCGAAACTCCACTGTTTTTTGGGCGAGACGGGAAACCCGGGCCCAAGCTTTCGTCGCAGCCTCGTCGTCGGCGAACAACTTCCGGGAAGCCTCCAGGAACAGCCTTCGCCGGTGCGGGGATTCCCCCTGCGCCCGGACATAAGTCTCGATCTCGGCCAGGGCTTTTTCATTCTGCCCCGCTCCGACGAGGGCTTCGAAATATAGATCCATGATCTGAAGCCGGCCAAAGCCGCCCGCTTTGCGGGCCAATCGGGCGAGAATATCCACGGCGGCCGGATAATCTCCGGTTTTCACCAAGGCTTGGGCGTAGATTTCGTTAGCCCGCTCGTCGCGGCCCCGCGATAAGACGAAAGCCTCCTTGAGCGCCAGGCAGGCCTCTTCGTTCCGTTCGAGCCGGAGGAGGACCTCGCCGTAAGTGGTCAGGGGGACGATCAAAGTACTGGCCCGGCGGTCGGCCCATTCTTTTTCCGTATATCCCGATGGGATCCTCGCGGAGCTGCTCGCTTTTTCCGCGCGGGCCGCGTCCTCCCGGGCGATTTCCAACCCTCGGCAGGCCAGTTCCCCGGCTTTTTCCAAATCCACTCTGGCGTTTGAAAGATTCCGGGCAAAACCGAGCCAGGCCCATGACAAGCGCGAATTGATTTTTAGAAACTCGTCCAGGATTTTTTGACCTCGGGAATAATTCTTCCGAGCCAGGAGCGATTGGTGGACCGATAACAAGAGACTCTCCGTCAGTCGACTTTCGGGGAATTCGGCTCGAAAACTCTCCAGAAGGGTGAACTTGGCCTCTGCGTCCCTCGCCGACAAAATAGCTTGATAACGCTCTTCTTCGTCGGCCAGGGATTGATTCGGTTGCCGAAGACGGGCATATTTTCGCGCTTTATCCGGAAAGCCGATGATTCGATACCAGCGTTCCAGAAAGGGGAGTTCGGCCTGAGTCGCGCCCTTTTCCGCCTCGAACGCTTCGAGGTCCTTGAGGATGATTTCTTTTCGGTCTTCCTTTCCGGCGTTGTGAACCGACCTGAAATAAGCGTCCAAGTATTCCCATTTCAGTTCAGGATGCGTTTTGAATTCCTCCTGAAACAAGGAATAGGCCTTATCCCAATCCGGCTTCAGTCCGAGGAGGGTTTCTCCCCACAGGGAGTAGGCCTCGGCCTGGAATGCCAGGTTCCCCGGGACGCGGTTGCCGTTGGGATCGTAGAGAGGGATCGAATATTGGAGGCTTCGCGTCGGCTCCGTCGTCGAGGCGTCTCCGAACTTAAGATGGAGACCCCGGGTTTTCCCGTCGATCTCGATTTGGGCCGACCAGATATCGTTCTCCTTGGCGAGAGGGATCTCCTTGGCTTGGGGATATCGGCTTCCCCGGTTCGTGTAGGCTACGGCATAAACCTTCGCGGCGATTTCAAGGACCGTTCCCCGCGGATTGAATTCGATCCGCAGGGACGTTCCCGGCAAAGGTTTCTCGGGAGAATACCGCAAGACTTGAGACATCGATTCGGCCTCATTCCCTCCGCGGATCTGGAAAGAATCGCCGGACAAGAGGAAAACGGCGGCGAGCGAAACCAGAAGAAGAAAAAGAAAAGACCGGAAAACTTTTCTCGGCAAATCGACCCTCCTCGTTCCGGCGATAATATATACGCGTCATCCGGCCGAGTCAAGGACCGCGAAAAGGGCCGCGAGGATGAATCTTAAGCCCGATGGGCTTTGAATTCCGGGTCGGGCGTCTTCCAAAGGGAATTGAATCGCTATTGAAGCGCGGCATAAATTCTGGCCTTATCGGGATTCGGCTCGGCGGCCAACTTGTCCTTCTTGACCATATCGTTCGTAATCTCTGTGATAGCGACGGTCCGGCCGTGTTCCCGTTGGTAGGTCCAAATCGTCTGAAGGGCCGCGCCATAGGCCGCCGCCTCCTGCTCCTGGAGCGTCGCGACGGGAGTCCCGAGGATGTCGGCCACGATCTGAAGCCAGAGGCGGCTTCTCGGCAATGAACGTTAGCCGTACGCCTTCTCGAAGCGGCTCTCATAATCCGCCAGAACCCGCTCGAAATGATAGAACAGCACCCGGTAGAGAACCGTGCCTTCCGGTTTTGCTATCTGACCTCATGGCTTGGCCTTCCGGAGGTCATCGAGGCGACGAAAAGCGTCTTGAACGCGTTGAGGACGCGCCCGGATTAAAGAGCCGTCAGCTGTACTTTCCCTTGATGTAGTCCTGGAGGCTCTCGAGAGTATTGCTCTGTTTCGACATGATCGATTTGACCACATCTCCGCTCGAAACAAGGCCGACCAGCTTCCCTTTGTCGACGACAGGCAAATGGCGGACGCGTTTCTCCGTCATCAAGGTCATGCATTCCTCGACCGGCGTATCGAGGTTCACGCAGTAGACCCGAAACGTCATGATCTCTTTGACCGGGGTATCGATCGACGATTTGCCGTGGAGGACCACCTTCCGGGCATAATCCCTCTCTGAAAAGAGGCCCGTCACCCGGTCCTTATACATCACGACGAGCGCCCCGACGCCCTTGTCCGCCATGAGTTTCAGCGCGTCGATGACCTTGGCTTCCGGGGAAATGGTCCAGACATCATGTCCTTTCTTATCCAGGATGGTTTTTACATTGAACATGGAATCCTCGTTTTATGAAATAATGAAAATTGGGGACGTACAAATGAGAAGCTTTCCCTGAGATCAACGGTTACTTTTATAGCTTAAAAATCAAGAAATGTCAATGACTTCCAGGCTTCAGCTTACCATGCCCCCGGTCAGGAAACGGGATTCTCGAAAGCGGTCGACCTTTATTCGCAAGCAAGGGCGGATGCCCCGGTAAGGAAATCCGCCCTTTTTTTATTCCCTATTTCGGATGAGAGTAAAGCTGGGGAAAAGAGCGAAATATGTTTTGCGTCTCCCTAATTTGGTTTCGGAAGATTCGTCAGGACGAAGCAACTAGATTTCGATGCCGTGAAGGACGGCTTCGCGAACGATGGTCGCGCGATTCTTCATCCGTTTAAATTCCTCGGGTGAATAACAGAGAAAATCCACGGGATGATCGATTTCCCAATGATCGTACATACGAGCGCCGCGACGAATGAAATCCAGGCCCCTGAACTTCGGACTGACGATGAGGAGGTCGATATCGCCGAATTTCCCGGCCGTGCCTCGTGCCCGCGAGCCGAAGACATACATCTTTTGGACCGGAAAATCGCGCGAGACCCCGGCCTTAAATTTTTTCAGTTCTTTTTGGATTCGGATATTTTCCTTTTGACCCATGTCCATATCCTTTTCGCAAAACCTATATTTAGCGAGAAAACGCATTCCTTTCGTCTCCGTGTTCCGCGAATGACGGGTTTTCCGACCATAACCTTGGGATCCAGAACAATCCGGGCCAATAATTGCTGATTGGTCATCTTCGCCTCCCCTTCTATTATACCCTCAGCGCCGAAGAACTTCCAGAGGAAGAGAAGCGCATCCCATCCAAGAGCTGGGCGGCCCTGATCCGGAAGGTCTACGCGGTCGATCCGATTCGCAGCCGGAATTATCAACGGGCAGCACGTTCGTCTTTAGATTTTGAAGGCTCTTTACGCGATGGAAGGTATTGATTCCGAGCTTTTTAGGAAGGAATGTCGCGGAGCGCGAAAAAGCAAATTTTGTCCCTCGAGGGTTGAACGGCGAGCCGCCTTTCCTCCTCGAAGCGCGGTTTCCGAGCGGCGGCGGAAACTTCCGGTTCCTTCTGTTCTTCCGGCGTTTTCATGGGGAAATTCTGAATCTCCAGACTGTTATCGTCTTTGCCCCATTCACATCGGTTGAGAACTGCCTTAGGGATCTTCTTGACCGTGAGGTTTGGGAATTCATCGAGATTCTTGGAGCGAAACGCTCCGCGCATAAGGAGAAGGCTTCGTCCCTCACCGACTTCGTCCGAGATCTTCCGCAACTGGATTCCTATCTCTCTCTTTTACCGACTCCAATGTCGATAGGCTTCGATCCATTCCGCTCCGGCCGGCCGCTTTTGAGGCAATGGAAGATCCAGGATGGGAATCCGAACCCGGTGACGATCCCTGCGACATACGGCCACGATTTCGTCCGGGGGAGAGATATCCAGCTTTTCAACGATGACATCGACGCCGAGAACCGAAGTCTTGAAGGGGAGGACGAGGTTCTCTTCCATCATATTGAACAAGCCCCCGGACTGTTCGCTGTCATTGTAACAATCCACGGTGGCCTCGGCAATCATGGCCTCGATCCGAGATCGGGAGATTCGGCTCGGGCGATCGTTCTTGGCTTTTCCCGATTTGGACTTCGGCCCATTCATTCCGGTTTCCAATCGGCTATCCGTTCGGCCGCCTCCTCGTGGAATGCGGGCCAGCGTTCCGTTTTGCGGAGGATCTCCGCTTTGTATCGATTCCACCGGTCGGCGTCGTTCAGGACGTCCACCATGACACGCCGGATCATTCCCAACGCGTTCGCGATGCGGGCGTATTCTTTCCGAGGCATGGGATGGCGAAGAGAACCCACGCCGGTTCCGTAGAACTTGAGAATTTTCTCCGGATGCGTCTTTTCCAATCGCTTGGCTTGGGACAGGAATTCATGACTTGTATAACGCTCAAGCCGTTGGCGGGAAATGATCTCGGCGGCCAATGCGTCCTCACCACGGTGAAGGCGAATCTTCACTTGTTCGGAAGTCCAAGCCTTGGAGAGCGTCTCCATCAATTTCGGCTCATAGCGGTTCCATTCCTCTTTTTTGCAGAGCGCTCGAAATTTGCGATATCCCTCGAACGTCAATCCGTCCACCGTCTCTTGAAAATGGAGGTCGAGGAATCCTTGACGGTCGCCGGACGCTTTGGCCCGTTCGGCCATGAAATTGCGCAATTCGGTCAGGCGGCCTCGGCCTTTGGCCAGACCGTCGCGGGCCGTTTTTAAAGCCTTCTCCCTCTCTCCGTGTTTCCAGTAGAAATCCGCCAGGTCGTGATAATCGTCTCCATAATCCAGGTCACGAAGTCGCAGATCGAGATATTTTTCCCGGTCGTTAAGCTCGCGGTAGATGCGCATAGCGTTCACCAAAGCCCAGTGGCTTCCGACGTCCTCAAGTCGTCGGGCGAAGTGCCGACGGTCTTCCGCGTCCCGGCAGGCGGCATAGGCCAAGGCGTACAGTTGGTCGTCCATGCCGGCGTTTCCACTCCGGATATAGGGCAAGGCTTTTTCGAGAAACAGGCGGCGATCGTCGCAAGGAATTTTCGCTTTTTTCAACTTCTCGGCCAAGTCAAAGAGAAGTTCGTCGACACGATCCACCGTGTCGTCGTCTCCTCCTCCTAAATCGTCGATCTCTTCAAGATCGCTTTCCAACTCATCCCACAAAGCCATCAGGCTGTCGACTTCGGCCGCCGAGGATTCCTCGCCCGTCAGCTTCACGGCGGATCGAAGACAATCCAGGCTTCGGCGGTAGAGAGAAGGATCCCCCCTGGTTAGGTCCAAGACCAAGTTCTCGAGCGTGGGTTTATCGGCCAGACGGACCAGTTTTTCGAGAGGATTTTCCGTCCTCCGGCCGGCCGCCTTATCCGGATTCGGGTGCGACAAAGGACGAGAGTTTTTCTTTTTCATCCCGGCTTGCGGCTGTCCCTTTTTTATCACGAGGAAAGCACTCATTCAGCCCGACGAGGGAGCACTTTTTGTGTCAATGACTTACCAGACCCCGTCCTTCAGGTAGGCGTCGATCGCCTTGGCCGCTTTCTTGCCCGCGCCCATGGCCAGGATAACCGTCGCTCCGCCGGTGACGATATCTCCGCCGGCGAACACGCCTTTTTTGGAGGTCTTGCCCGTTTCCAGGTCGGCGACGATATTGCCCCATTTGGTCAGGGTCAGGTCCGGGGTCGTCGAGGTCAGCAGGGGATTGGGTCCCTGCCCGATGGCCATGATGACCATGTCCACATCGGTGACGTGTTCGGACCCTTGGACGGGAATGGGTTTTCTCCTCCCGGAGGCGTCCGGTTCGCCCAATTCCATTTTGATGCATTCGATCCCTTTGACCCAGCCCCGCTCGTTCCCCAGGATGCGGATGGGATTGGTCAACAGATGGGGTTGGACGCCTTCCTCGAAGGCGTTCTCGATCTCTTCCGCCCGGGCAGGCATCTGCTCCCGAGCCCGGCGGTAGATGAGGTAAACGTTCTCCGCGCCCAGGCGGAGAGAGGTCCGGGCCGCGTCCATGGCCACGTTCCCGCCGCCGACGACGGCGATCTTCCGTCCGAGATGGATGGGCGTGCTGTATTCGGGAAAGAGATAGGCTTTCATGAGGTTCGCCCGGGTGAGGAACTCGTTGGCGGAATATACGCCGTTGAGGTTCTCGCCGGGGATCTCCATGAAGTACGGCAGGCCGGCCCCCGTCCCGATGAAGACGGCCTCGTAGCCCTGATGGAACAGGTCGTCGATGGTGAAGGATTTTCCGGCCACGTGGCTGAGCTTCATCTCGGCGCCCAGTTTCCCGATGTATTCGCTTTCGCGCTGAACGATCCACTTGGGCAGGCGGAACTCGGGAATGCCGTAGACGAGCACTCCGCCCGTTTTGTGGAGGGCTTCGAAGACGGTGACGGCGTGTCCCAATTTGATGAGCTCGCTGGCCGCGGTCAAGCCCGCCGGGCCGGCCCCGATAACGGCCACTTTCTTCCCCGTCGACGGGGCCGGGTGGGGCAGGCGGACGTCGCCCTGCTGGAATTCGTGATCGGCCACGAACCGCTCCAAGCGGCCGATGGCGACCGGCTGTCCTTTCTTGGCTAGAACGCAGACGACCTCGCATTGGTCCTCCTGCGGGCAGACGCGGCCGCAGATGGCCGGCAGGCTGTTCTTCTCCTTGATCTTGTGGATGGCCCCTATGAAATCCCCGTTCCGGATGAGCTTGATGAAGGCGGGGATGTCGATATCGACGGGGCAGCCGGCGACGCAGGGCGATTTCTTGCAGTCCAGGCAGCGGGAGGCTTCTCGCATGGCCAAGTCCCGGGTGTAACCCAGGGCGACCTCGTCGAAGTTCCGGATCCTGAGTTTGGGATCCTGTTTGGGCATGGGTTCCAGCTTGTTGGCCCGTTTCAGTTTCTTCTCGGCCTCCTGGAGCCGGCATTCGTGGTCCCATAGGGCCCGATGCTCCTCGCGCCGGTACATGTCCGCCCGCTTAAGGAGCTCGGCGAAATCCACCTGGTGGCCGTCGAACTCCGGGCCGTCCACACAGACGAACTTCGTTTTGTTCCCGACGGTGATCCGGCAGCATCCGCACATCCCCGTCCCGTCGACCATGAGCGCGTTGAGGCTGACCAGGGTCGGTATCCCATGCTTGCGGGTCAGTTCGGAAACGGCCTTCATCATAATCCCGGGGCCGATGGCGACGACTTCATCGATCGGCACCTTCTCGTCGAGGAGCCGCTGGAGCTCGTTCGTGACAAACCCGTGACGGCCGGCGCTGCCGTCGTCCGTGGTGATGAAGAGATCATCGCTTATCGCCCGCATCTCCGGCTCCAGGATCAGCATTTCCTTGGTTTTGGCCCCGATGATCGAAAGGACGCGGTTCCCGGCCTCTTTGAAGGCTTTGGTGATGGGATAGACGGGAGCGACTCCGACGCCTCCGCCGATACAGACGACGGTCCCCGTTTTTTTGATCTCCGTCGGCCTTCCCAAGGGTCCGACGACGTCTAAGAACGCCTCTCCGACGTTCAGCTTTTCCATTTTCCGGGTTGAGACCCCGACGGCCTGAATGATGAGGGTGATGGACCGGCGGTCGGGATCGCGGTCGACGACGGTCAAGGGGATCCGCTCCGCGTAGTCGTCGGCCCGGACCACGACGAATTGACCGGCCCGGACCGCGTTCGCGACGAGAGGCGAATGGACCTCGAAGAGAGTGATGGACGGAGCGAGCCGTTCCTTCCTGAGGATCTCGTTGACCTGGGGAGTGATGCTGGAATTCATGGGGGTGCCTTTCCGCCGCTATTTCGTTCGTTTCTGGTAGGGCAGGTAAACGGAGAAGGTGCTGCCTTGATCCGGTCGGCTCTTCACCTCGAGATGTCCGAAATGCGAGTCGACGATCTTCTTGGCGATCGTCAGGCCTAGTCCCGTGCCGCTGATCTTGCTCGTCCGCTTGTCCTCGATGCGGAAGAAATCGTCGAAGATCCGGGGCAGGTGTTCCGGGGCCATGCCGATCCCCGTGTCCCTGACGTGGAATCCGACGTATTGAGCGTCGACCGTGGCCTCGATCGTCACGGAGCCCTTGTCCACGTTATATTTGATGGCGTTGCTGATCAGGTTGGTGAAGAGCTTCTCCATGTCCTGAACGTCGGCCTGGACGGTCGGCAGCGCTTCGGGCATCTGGATGGTGAAGGAGAGGGCCTTCCGGTCGGCCTCCGGCTTGAGGAAATCGACCAGTTTTCGGATGATGTCGGCCACCTGGACGGATTCCATCTTGAGGGCGACCTTGCCCGCCTCGATCTTGCTGATCTCTAAAAGGTCGTTGACGAGGGCCAGGAGGGAATGGGCCCGCTCCTTGGCCCGCTCGAGCCAAGCCTCTTTCTTCCGCTCATCATCGCCGGCGGCCCCCGAAAGAACGACGTCGAGCCAGCCTTCGATCGCCGCCAGCGGCGAACGGAGCTCGTGGGCGACCATGGAAACGAACTGCGATTTGATCTTTTCGATCTCCTTGAGTTTGGTGATGTCGCGCAGGACCGTGACGGCGCCGAGAAGCGTTCCGGCCTCGTCGCGCACGGGGGCCATCTGGGCCATCAGAACGAGCTCCGGATCTTCGAGGCGGATCTCCTGGCTGATCATGGCCAGGCCGGCGTCCTTGGAGGAGAGGACGTTCTGGAGGGCTTCGTTGATGGACGGGGCTTTGACGTAATGCGACAGCGGCCGGCCGGGCTCGTCCGTGCCGCTGAGCCTCAGCATTTTCACGGCGGCGGCGTTCCAGAGGACGAGCTGGCGCTCGAGGTTCGTGACCAAGACGCCGTCCGCCATGCAGCCGATGATGGTCCGCAACCGGCTTTTTTCGCCGGCCAGCTCAAGGAGGCGCTGATCCCGTTCATGGTGCAGCCGCTGCGCTTCGAGCCGGAGCTCGCGTTTCTCCAATCCCCGCTTGACCAGGACGGCCAGCGTTTCGGGGGCGAAGGGTTTCGGTAGATAATCGTAGGCGCCCCGCTTGGTCGCCTCGACGGCCGTTTCGATCGTCGCGTAGCCGGTGATGACGACAATGATGATCTCGGGGTCGATGTCGTGGACCTTCTTGATCAGGTCCAGGCCGCCGATCCCGGGCATCATCAGGTCCATGAGGATGAGATCGTATTGTTTTTCCTGGACCTTTCGGAACCCGACCGCGCCGTCCTCGGCCAGATCGACGGCGTATCCCAGCCGGCTCAAAGCCCGTTTGCAGCCTTCGCGGATCCCCATCTCGTCATCAACGACGAGAATTTCAGCGGGCTTGGTCACTCGCTCTCCTTGGCTTTTCCCATCTTGTCGTTGATGGCGAGAATCTCGGCGGGATGGTTCACGGGGCCTCCCTCGATTTCTTCAACATGCGCTCCACCCGCTCCAGAAGCACCTCCGGCTTGACCGGCTTGTCCAGAAAGTCGTCGGTCTTCATCCAGTATCCGTCCTCCTGGAGGGAAAAGCGGTAGCCGGTCGCCTCGGCGACGGAGGTCACCATGAGGATCGGGATCCTTTTAAAAAGCGGGTCCATCTTGATCTGCCGGCTGAATGAAAATCCGGCGTCGTGCTTTTCCATCATCAGATCGAGGATGATCGCGTCCGGCATATCAGTCCGGACGCGTTCCATCCCTTCCCCGCCGCTCGTCGCCGTGATCACCTCGTAGCCGTGGTTGGCCAGGATGGCCTTGTGCATGTCCAGGAAATCCGGGTCGTCGTCAACCAATAAGATCTTTGCCGTGACTGTCATGCTCTTTCCCTTTGGGAGCGTTTTTCAGGTCGGTGATGGGGTGATCCTTATTTTGCCATTCTTTTTGACCGAGGACGGGCAGGGTGATGATGAAAGCGGCGCCGTGTCCCATCCGGCTCTCGGCGGTCACCGTGCCTTGATGTTTTGAGACGAGGCTGTAAACGAGGGCCAGGCCCAGACCGGTGCCTTTTTCCTTCGTGGTGAAAAACGGATCGAAAAGCCGGGGCAGATTCTCTTCGGGGATGCCCTTGCCCGTGTCCTGGATGCGGATCTCGATCTTCTTTCCCTTGTCGAGCTTCCGGCTTTGGATGGTCAGAGTCCCTTTGCCGTCCATGGCCTGGACCCCGTTCAGAATGATGTTCAAAAAGACCTGCTTGAGCAGGTCGGGGTCGGCGAAGGTCGAGGGAAGCTTCGGGTCGAGTTCCGTCCGGACCTCGACGTTGTGAAAGATGGCCTGCTTGATCAGGAGGGACAAGGCCTCTTTCATCACCGTGTTGATGTTCACCAGTCCCGGTTTGACCTTGGTTTCCTTGGCGAAGCTCAGGAGGTCCTTGATGATCTTGGCCGCCCGGTCCGCCTCCTGGACGACCAGGGTGATATCGTTCTGCCACTTCTCGTTATCGCGTAATTCCTCCTGCAGGATCCGGCTGAACATCATGATCGTCCCGATGGGGTTGTTCAGTTCATGGGCCACGCCGGCGGCCAGCTGACCGAGGGAGGCCATTTTTTCCGTCTGGATCAGCTGCTGCTGAGCGCGCTCCAACTCCTCGTGGGAGCTTTTCAATTGGAAGTGGGATTTTTCGAGGCTCGAATACAGCCCCTGAAGCCGTTCGAGGAGATAGTGGGGGCACATCTCCATCTCGGCCAGGCCCTGGACGACGGCCTTGGCTTTCTCCCGGCACGAACCGTAACCGCATGCCCCGCAGTCCTGGTTCCGGTCGGGGTACGTTTTTCCCAACTGGGTCAAGACGGCCTGGATCTCGGCTTCCTTGGGATCGGGCATGGCCACGTCCCGCGCGGCGAAGCTCCGCTTCAAGTTCAACGGCAGCTTTCGGATATCGGCGGCCCCGTTCGCCGGGCGCTTTTTCTGCTGAGCCTTGATGAAATCCACGACGATCTGTTTTCGGCTGGGACCCGAAATGTTTTTATCCGTGGCGGGCCCGTTGATGCACCCCTTACAGAACAGAAGATCGAGGAACTTCGACCGGATCTTCCCTTCCTGGAACTGTTTCAGCGCCCGGATGGCTTCGTCGGCCCCGGCTTCGACCACGTGGTCCATGTTGAGGAGGTCCTGTTCGAACCCCACTCCTTTGCTCATGCCGCCGGAGAAGCTCAGGATCCGCCCCAGGCCGCTCGGCGGCCCGTCGAACTCCGAGGGCTCCTGCTTCTCCCGCTCGATGCCCTTCGCTTTCAGCATGTTGCTGATGTCGTGGTAGATCAGGACGTAATCGATGTATTCCTTGCCGTAGCGGCTCATCCGCTCCCAGATCCTGGAGATGCAGGGGCCGACATAGATAACTTTCGTCCCGGCGCCGTGGAGGTGTTTGGCGATCATGCCGCAGGCGATCATAGGCGAAACGATCGGCACGAACTGGTCTTTGAGCTGGGGGACGAACTTCTCGACGTAATAGACGAGCGAAGGGCAGAACGACGAGATCCAGGAGGCTTCCTTATCCTTGCGGATCCAGGCGTCATAAGCCCTGGTGACCGGGTCCCCGCCGACGGCGGCTTCCCAGACCTCGTGGAAGCCCAGTTTTTTAAGCGAGGTCACCAGTTGCCCGGGGGTTCCCTTGTCCAAAACCGCCGGAAAAGTCGGGTCCAGGCAGACGATGACCTTTTCGCCGGAATCCAAAAGCTCCTGGACGCGCTTGACCCCGGTTTGGGCGCTCACGGCGTCGTGCGGACAATATTGATAACAAATGCCGCAGAGGATGCAACGGCTCCAGATCCGCTTGACCTTGCCGTGGTCGATCTTGAGGGCGTTGGTCGGACACTCCCGGACGCACCGGTAACATTGGCGGCATTTCGTCTCGGAGATGCTCA
Organism: Candidatus Aminicenantota bacterium; assembly: GCA_026393865.1. GTDB lineage: Bacteria > Acidobacteriota > Aminicenantia > Aminicenantales > UBA4085 > JAPKZI01. Next base: position 14,999 of record JAPKZI010000072.1, on the reverse strand, counting down.
GGAGGTCCATGGCGATGAAGAGCGCTCAGCTCTTTTTCTTGGGAGCGGTCAGCTTCTCAATCTCGTCGATGAAGACCTTGGGGCTGACCGGCTTGTCCAGAAGAATGTCCGCGCCCGTCGCCTTCAGGATGTCCTGATTGGAGGAGAATTCCAGGCCGGTCTGGGCCCCGATGGAGGTCAGCAGCATCACCGGGAGGTCGTGGTGTTTCTCCTTGATCGTCTTGCTCAGCTTGAAGCCCGAATCGAACTGCTCCATCATGACGTCGAGCACCACGACGTCGGGCTTGGCCTTGTCCAGTTTCTCCAGGCATTCCTTGGTGCTCTGGGCGGTGATGACGTGGTAGCCGCGGTGGGTCAGGACGGCCGAATGCATCTCCAGGAAATCGATGTCGTCATCGACGATGAGGACCTTCTTTTCCTTCTTCTTGGCGGCGGCCTTTGAGGATTTCATGACGAGGGAAAGGATCCGGCGGAGGCTGTCCTGGTCCTCGACGGACTCTTCCACCCGCTCCACCAGCTGGCCGTCCTCGTAATATTGATATTGGATCTTGGAATCGCATTGGACGTGGCAGCGGAAGATCTGTTTGAGCGCCTCCTCGGAATCGGACACATCCAGTTTCTGGCCCCGAAAATAGGGGCAGTCCGTCCATTCCCCTGGATTGATCATGGCCATCAGCTCGGGGCAATAGACGCGGATGAACGACGCCGTTTTCTTCTCCATGTCAGGCTCCCTTATGTTTGAACCCTCTTCTTATAAAGCCGTTGTCCTTGGATATGTTATTGGCCGTCCCAGTATACGGCAACATCTTCCGCCGCGTCAAATGCCCGGCCGCCTGACCTTCGCCTGACCGGGGACGACGCACTCTGTCCCTATTTTAAAAATAGGGACAGAGTGCGTCGTCCCCCTTTCCGTCGCCGGAAGGTTTCATTGACAACCGTCGCCGGACAGGGATATATTGCGCGAGAGGTTTGACCAAGTGAGACATCGAGATATTCTGGCGGCCTACTTCACCATGGAGGTCGCCATCTATCCGGAATTGAAGACCTACTCCGGAGGCCTCGGCGTTCTGGCCGGGGATTTCCTGAAATCGGCCGCCGACCTCAGACTGCCGATCTCGGCCGTCACCCTCCTCTACAATGTCGGCTACTTCGACCAGAAGATCGTCAACATGAGACAGGTGGAGGAATACAACCGGCTCGACCCGATCGAATATATGACCGAGCTCCCCTATACCGTGACGATCGAGATCGAAGGACGGGAAGTCACGGTGGGCTGCGCGCGGATGTATTACATCGGGAACACCAACTTCCCCCAGCCGCACTACTTCCTTTTCACCCGAGGCAACGCCGGCCATCCCTGGGACGACGAGATCACGGACCAGCTCTACAAGAAAGGCGTGAACGACCAGAACTATTGGCGAATCGCCCAGGAACAAGTCCTGGGGATCGGCGGGATCAAGATGCTCCATCTTCTCGCCGAGAACGGCGAGATCTCGCTCCCCCGGACCTATCACTTGAACGAGGGGCACGCCGGGTTCGCTCCCTTGGAACTATTGAAGAGATACGGATATGAAGGGGCCAGGTCCCGGACCGTCTTCACGACCCACACGCCGGTTGAGGCGGGGCACGACATGTTCGATTACGGGAAGGTCCAGGGCATGCTCGGCCGCTTTGTCGACGGGGTCGATTTGCGGGCCCTGGGCGGACGGGACTGCCTGAACATGACCCGGCTCGCCCTCAATCTGAGCCGCTACGCCAACGCCGTCGCCCGCCGGCACGGGATCGTCTCCCGGGGCATGTTCCCCGGCTACGCCATCGACAGCATCACGAACGGCGTCCACTCCAGGACGTGGACCAGCAAGGTCTTCAAGAAGCTCTACGACGAGTACTTCAACGGCTTTCATTATCAAAAGAACTGGCGGGCGGATCCCTCCCTCTTGGGGGTGGTCGATAGGATCTCCGATGAGGTGATCCTCCAGGCGCACAAGGTCGCCAAGCGGAACCTACTGGATTACGTCAAAAAGAGCACGGGCGAGATTTTGGACGAGGACAAGCTCACCGTCGGTTTCGCCCGAAGGTTCGCGACCTATAAAAGAGGAAATCTCATCTTCTCCGACCTGGACAGGCTGGTCGAAGCGAGCGGCGGCGGGCAGGTCCAATTCATCTTCTCGGGGAAAGCCCATCCCAAGGATGAACCGGGCAAGGGCGTCATCACCGACGTGCTGAAGAACGCCGAGAAGCTCAAGGACCGGCTCAAGGTCGTCTTCCTGCCGAACTACGAGATGAACAAGGGCCTCCTCCTCGCCGCGGGGGCGGACGTCTGGCTCAACCTGCCCCGCCGGCCTTGGGAGGCGAGCGGCACGAGCGGCATGAAAGCGGCGCATAACGGTGTCCCGAGCTTCTCGACCATCGACGGCTGGTGGGACGAGGTCCCCAAAGAGGGGGGCGGCGAAAGGCAGGGGGGCTGGTCGATCGGGGAAGAGCCTCGTGACGACGAGCTGAACAACCCCGGCTCGGACGCGGCCGATTTCGAGAGCTTCTGCCGCCGCCTCAAGAACGATGTCCGGCCGGCCTATGCCGACCCGGACGAGTGGGCAAGAGTGATGAAAGGCGCCATTAAGAACGCCGCCTATTTCAACACCCACAGGATGGTCCGCGAGTACGTCGAACGGGCTTACGGAATGAGGTTCGAGGACGCCGTCGTCAAAGACTGAAGATCTCATGGCCCTCTTCGAATTCCACGTTTCACGCCGGGCCCGCGACGCCTATGGTTTCGAGGACTCCCTGTTCGCCTTCGACGGCAACGTCATTTTCGCCGACTTCGTCGCGGCGCGCGTGTTCGCTCAAAAGATCAACGCCAAACGCCCGCCGGAGCGGGCGATCCGGGCCGGACAGATCAACGCCCTGGGCTTGATCGATGAACTGCAGCACGCCGTCCTGCGCGTTTATCGCGAAAGGAAGAACCCGCGGGTGATGCAGGAGGCGCTCGACTGGCTGACGGCCCGGATCGGGCCGGAGGCCGTCGAGACGACGCTGCTCCGCTTCCTCGACGAGTTCCCTCCAGTCGCCGTGTATAAAAACAAGCTGACCGTCGAGGACTTCCTGGCCGGCGAGACGGGCGGCCTGACCCACCGGCAGACCGCCCTCGAAGAAATGCTGATGGTCTGGCTGGCCAACTTGAATCCGGCCTTCGGGGCGTTCCGGGAACTGTTCGACGACGAGCCGCTCAGGACGGAAACGGCCTATCCTGAAATAATGACGGGCTTGGGCGGATTCTTCGCCGAGCAGCCTCGTTTCGGCCCCGATGACCAAAACCTGATCGATCTCCTCCGCGCCCCCGCCCTGGCCGCCCCCGATTCCCTGGCGGCGCAGCTCGAATTCATCCGCGAGCGCTGGGGCCCGGTCTTGGGCCCGCTCGCCGCCCGGGTCTGGCGCGGCCTCGATTTCATCCAGGAGGAGGAGAAAGCGGTCTTCACCGGCGCCGGGCCGGCCCGGCCGCCGGTCTTCGGCCCCGAAGCGCAGGCCGCTTCGCTGGCCTTGTTCGGCCCGCATGCGGGCGGTTCGGGCCGGCGCGCTCCGGATCCGGAACCTGAGCGATACAGTCCCGATCTCGATTGGATGCCGAACATCGTCTTGATCGCGAAGAGCACGTATGTCTGGCTCGATCAACTGTCGAAGGAATATCGGCGGCCGATTTCCCGGCTCGACCAGATCCCCGACGAAGAGCTCGATCGGCTTCGCCGTCGCGGCTTCACGGGGTTGTGGTTGATCGGCTTGTGGGAGCGCAGCCAGGCCTCGCGGCGCATCAAGCAGATGATGGGCAATCCCGAGGCCGTCGCTTCCGCTTACTCGCTCTTTGACTATATGATCGCCGAGGACCTGGGCGGGGAGGCGGCCCTTCAGGACCTCAAGGGCCGGGCCCGCCGGCGCGGCATCCGGCTGGCCAGCGATATGGTCCCGAACCACATGGGCATCGATTCCCGCTGGGTGATCGAGCATCCCGACTGGTTCATCGGGCTTGACCGGCCGCCGTTTCCGGCCTACGCTTTCGACGGGCCGGACCTGTCCTGGGACGCCCGCGTCGGCATCCAGATCGAGAACCGCTACTATGACCGGGCCGACGCGGCCGTGGTTTTTAAGCGCTTCGACAAATGGACGGGCGCGGTCAAATACATCTACCACGGCAACGACGGCACGAGCTATCCGTGGAACGACACTGCCCAGCTGGATTTCCTCAAGGCCGAGGTCCGCGAGGCGGTCATCCGGACGATCCTCCGCGTGGCCCGCGATTTCCCTGTGATCCGCTTCGACGCGGCCATGACCCTGGCCAAGAGGCATTATCAGCGGTTATGGTTCCCCGAACCGGGGACGGGCGGGGCGATCCCGTCGCGCGCCGAGCACGGTCTGACCCGGGACGCGTTCGACGCGGCGATCCCCGTCGAGTTCTGGCGCGACGTGGTCGATCGGGTGGCGGCCGAGGCGCCCGACACTCTTCTTCTGGCCGAAGCGTTCTGGCTGATGGAAGGATACTTCGTCCGCACCCTGGGCATGCATCGCGTGTACAACAGCGCCTTCATGAACATGCTCCGGGACGAAGACAACGCCAAATACCGCGGGGTGATGAAGGCCACCCTGGAGTTTGATCCGGAAGTGTTGAAGCGCTACGTGAACTTCATGAACAATCCGGACGAGCGGACGGCGATCGAGCAGTTCGGCGACGGCGACAAATACTTCGGGGTGTGCACAATGCTGGCCACGCTGCCCGGCCTGCCGATGGTCGGTCACGGGCAGGTGGAAGGTTTCGCCGAGAAGTACGGCATGGAGTATCGCCGGGCGTACCACGACGAACAGCCGAAGCCCTGGTTCGTCGAACGGCACGAGCGCGAGATCGTCCCGCTATTCCACAAACGCCACCTCTTCTCGGGTGTCGACCAGTTCCTCCTTTACGATCTGTACCGGCCCGACGGCCGCGTCGACGAGAACGTCTTCGCCTATTCGAACGGCCGCGGCGACGAGCGGGCGCTCGTCGTCTACCACAATAAATACGCGGACACGCGCGGCTGGATCCGAACCTCGGCGGCCTTCGCCGTCAAAACAGGGTTTGGCGAGGAAAAGACGATGGTCCGGAAAGACCTGAGAGACGGCCTGCGGCTGCACGACGACCCGGAGTTGTGGGTGGTGTTCAAGGATCAGACGATCGGCCTGGAATACCTCCGCAACAGCCGCGACCTCTGCCGGGAGGGTCTTTACGTCGAGCTCGGCGCGTATAACTATCGTGTTTACATGGACTTTCGAGAAGTCCGGGATGATGGAGCCAAGCGCTACGCCAGATTGGCGGACGACTTGAGGGGGGGCGGACTGCCCAACATCGAAGAGGCGGCGCGCGACGTCTTTTTGCGGCCGGTCCTGGCTCCGCTTAAAGAGCTTGTCAACGCCGGCTTCTTCCAATGGCTGCTGGAGAACCGGGTCTTGGATCCAGCCGCGCCGTTGAATCCAAAGCCCGGCGATGAGGTTGTCGAGAAGTCTCTCCGCATTCTGCGCGGCCTTCAGGATCTGCCGGAGGCGGCTGAGGAACCGATCGAACCGACGGCGATGCGGCGCGATTTCGAGGCCGTCCTTCACCTCCCCATCGTCGCCGGCCGGTTTCCGCGGCCCAGATCCGTGAAATACAGGACGGCGGTCCGCTATCTGCTTTCGGGGCTGCGGGCGGAGAAGCGGGATGAAAGCTCCCTGCCGGTGGGCGACAAGGACGGATCGACGGCGGCGCCGCCGATCGAAGTCCGCCTGGCCTGGGCCTCGTTGCTCGGGTGGGCCGGAGTCCGATCCTTGGGCCGTCGGCGCATCGATGACTGGCGGTTGGCTCCTCTTTTAATGGCCACGCTTCGCGAGATGGGAATCGACGGCGCCGCATCGGAACAGGCCGCCACCGCGATCAAGGCGCTGACGACGCTTCAACATTGGCACCGGACAGACGTTGCCCCGAAGAAGCGCCCCCTTCATACGGCCGAAGCCCTGTTGGGCGACGACGATGCCAGGCAGCTTCTGCAGGTCAATGAATATCAAGGCATCGCTTACTTCAATAAGGAAGCGTTCGAGAAGCTGCTGTGGTGGCTGATGGCCGTCGCGGTCGTAGACCTCACCGCGGACCCGGCCATGCCGGCCGGCGACGTCCCGGCCGCCATCGCCGACGCGTTTGAGGTCATTAAAAGCCTGTCCGAGGCCGAGGCGCGGTCCGGGTATCAATTGGCAAAGCTCAAAGCGGCCTTGATCAATTAGGCGAAAGCCCGACCTCCCGGCTCGGCTGTTCAAGCCAGGGAAATCTTTCCCACGGCGGCCGGGGCCCCGGGCTTTACCCGGGGGTCTACTTCCGCCGTACTCGCCCGTAGATATAAGCCACGGGCGAGTGGCGAGCCGAAGGCTCGTCCCTTGACCGTCCGCGATTATTCAATTTTCAGCGGATGTCCCCGACTAAATGGGCAAGGCAAGGACTAAGAATGGATTTTTGAGCTTGAGGTGAGGGATTGAGGAAGCCGTTTCTTAACGCCAACTCCCTGGCGATCATTCGTTCCTTCGGCGAGGACATCTTAGACGCGCTGAAGAGCCTAAGGGCGCGGGAGCAGTTCGCCATCATCATGCGCTACGGGCTGTCGAGGCAAGAACCCCGGACTTATAAGGACATCGCGGACGCCCTCGGGATTTCCATCGCCAGGGTTCAGAATATCGAACGATCCGGCATCAGCAAACTGCGGCACCTATCGGAACGAAAAACCGCTCCCGCCGATCCGCTCTGAAATCCTTAAAGTCGAAAAAAGCGGGAATCCCGGGCCTTCCCGTTTCTCCCTTTTTCAGTTGATAAATCCTATAAATTGGATATGATGGGGTGTCTTTGTATTGGATGAAAGAGGTGCGTGACATGGACTTCCAATCGACCCCCTACACGCTCCGCTGCGTGGAATGCGGCAAAACGTTCGTCGAAGACGACCACCTCCTGTCCTGCGATGAGCTCCATGGTCCCGCTTTGCTGCGCGCGGATTATGCCGCCCGGCAGCTCTCTGTCCGGGACGACGGGGACGGCATGTTCCGGTTCGGGGACTGGCTCCCCTTGAGGAGGCCGGTGAAAACCAGCGGAGTCCCGGTCTCTTTTCGCGGCGAAAAACTCGGCCGGGCGCTTGGGCTCGATGACCTCTGGATCGCCTTTTCCGGATATTGGCCCGAGCGGGGCGCCGACATGAAAACCTGCACGTTCAAAGAACTCGAGGCCCCGCCGGTCTGCTCCCGATTCGACGATACGGCCCGGACGCTCGTTGTCGCGTCCGCGGGCAACACGGCCCGGGCGTTCGCCGAAGTCTGTTCCGCCAACGATATCCCCCTGGTCCTTGTGGTCCATGAGGGCGGGCTGGACAGCCTGTGGTCCACGAGGCCGTTCTCGGATTCGGTGGTTCTCGTCGGCGTCGACGACGGCGCCGATTATTTCGACGCGATCCAGGTCGCCGACATGATCGCAAAAAGGCCGGGATACGCGGCCGAAGGAGGCGCCAAGAATGTCGCCCGGCGCGACGGGATGGGCACGGCGTTGCTGTCCGCCGCCGTCATGTCGGGACGGATCCCCGACCATTACTTTCAAGCCGTCGGCTCCGGGACGGGCGGCATCGCGTCTTGGGAGGCCGCGGACCGGCTGCTGGAGGACGGCCGTTTCGGCGGGGCGAAAATGAAACTCCATCTCGCCCAGAACCATCCCTTCACCCCCATGACGGACGCCTGGAGAGCCGGATCACGCGCCCTCCTGGAGGTCCCCGAAGCGGAACTCAAATCCAGGCTTTCGCGCGTTTCCGCCCATGTCCTCTCGAACCGAAAACCTCCTTATGGGATCCGGGGCGGAGTATTCGACGCTCTTTCGGACACCAGGGGCTCCATGTCGAGCGTAACGAACGAACAAGCGGCTGAAGCAGCGAGTCTCTTCGAACGGCTCGAAGGCATCGATCTGGACCCTGCGGCGGCCGTCGCCGCGGCGGCCCTGATCGAGGCCGTGGACCGGCATCTGATCTCGACCGGGGATATGGTTCTGTTGAACATTACCGGCGGAGGGAAGAGGCGGTTGTTCGAAGAATTTCGCATCCACCGCCTTCTTCCTCGATTCGTTCTGAAGCGCCGGGAAGCGACCGAAGAGGCGATCCGGAGGTTCTTCGGGTAAGGCGATTCTTCGCTCCTCCCCTTCATTTCGTTTTTATTTCGGCGACAGACGACCCAGTTGCGGCCAGGGTATCCCTATTTTTCCGGATTTCGCATATAATGGAGCGGGGATTCATATCCTCAGGTTGAACGAGGGAAAAGCCGGGCGAGAGGCTTCTCGACGGCGGCCGGGGCTCCGGGCTTTGCCCGGGGGCCCACTTCCGCCGTACTCGCCCGTGGATACAAGCCACGGGCGAGTGGCGAGCCGAAGGCTCGTCCCTTGACTCTAAAAACCATTGCGTCCCATTTTGATTTTAAAGAGGCGGCTGAGATCTCTAGGCTCGGCGGCCGGCGGAGGTAACGTCCATGGCCAATCTCCTTATGGAGTGTCTCAAACATCCGATCCGAACCAGCTCCATAATTCCGGATTCCAAGGCCCTGACCCGGATCATGCTTGAAATGGCCGATCTCCCCCACGCCGAGGTCGTCATTGAACTCGGTCCCGGCAGCGGCGGCGCGACGAAACAGATCATGAAAATGCTGTCTTTAGAAGCGAAATACCTCGCCGTGGAGATCAATCCGAAATTCGTGAAACATCTCCGGAAGAAATGTCCGGACGCGACCGTATATTGTGATGACGCTCTCAATCTGAAGACCTACCTCAAGAAGCATGACATCGACGATTGCCAGGCCATCATCAGCGGGCTTCCCTTGACGGTCTTGAAGGAAGGACGATTGGAAGAACTCCTGGATCTTATCGGGCAATCGCTTTCTTCCGGCGGGCGATTCGTCGCCTACGCCTATGTTCACCGGGTGAAATCCAAAGGCCATCAGCGCCTGCTCGACCTTTTAGGCAGATATTTTGACAAGCTTGAACGGACCCGTGTTGTCTGGAAAAACCTGCCTCCGGCCTATGTTTATTGCGCTACGAAATGAGGACCTCGCCGACGCCGGTCGGCCGCTCGCTGACCGGTCCGGCCCGGATAGTTTTTCTCCGCCGGCCGTCTCTTTTTTCCGGTTTCGTTGACACCGGCTTTTCATCGGCGATATAGTGTCCGGGAGATCATCCCGGATGTCCAAACAGAGGATCGGCTCCTTCCGCTGGCGGATCCTGGCCCTTCTCTTCATGGCCACGACCATCAACTATGTCGACCGGAGCATCCTCGGCGTCCTGGGTCCGACCCTTCGCGACCACGTCTTCGCCTGGACCAATCAACAGTATTCCTACATCCTCATCGCCTTCAAGTTCGCCTACGCCTTCGGCCTTTTGGCCATGGGCGCCTTTATCGACAAAATCGGGGCGAAGAAAGGATACGTCTTTTCCATCGGGACCTGGAGCGTGTTCAGCATGCTCCACGCCCTGGTCACCAAGGGCATGGGCTGGATCGGTTTCGCGGTCGCCCGCTTCGGCCTGGGATTCGGCGAGGCCGGCAACTTCCCGGCCTGCATCAAAACGATCGCCGAATGGTTCCCGAAAAAGGAGCGGGCCCTGGCCACCGGCATCTTCAACGCCGGAACGAACGTCGGGGCCATCCTGGCTCCCCTGTTCATTCCCATGATCGTCGGCGGACAGGGACAGGGCTGGCAGTTGGCCTTTTTCGTCACGGCCGCTTTCAGCGCCGCGTGGGTCTTCCTCTGGCTTAAGACCTATCAAAAGCCGGAGGTCCATCCCAAGCTTTCGGCTCCCGAACTAAATTATATCTTGAGCGACTCCTCGCCCGAAACGGTGGACAAGATCCCTTGGCGGAAGGTCCTCCCGGTCAAAGAGACCTGGGCTTTCGCCGTGGCCAAGCTCCCGGACGCCGTCTGGTTCTTTTATCTTTTTTGGGGGACCTTCTTCTTGAACGCCCAGTTCGGCCTGGCCCTCAAGGGCCTGGCCCTTCCCCTGGTCGTCATCTACGTGGTCGCCGATTTCGGAAGCATCGCCGGCGGCTGGATGTCCTCGGCCTTTATCAAAAAAGGCTGGCCGATCAACCGGGCCCGGAAAACGACCTTGCTCATCTGCGCCGTGGTCATCATGCCCGTCGTCTTCGCCACGCAGACGTCCAGCCAGTGGCTGGCCGTGGGGCTCATGGCCCTGGCCGCGGCCGGGCACCAGGCCTGGTCGGCCAACGCCTTCACCCTCGTTTCCGATGTCTTTCCAAAAAAGGCCACCGCTTCGGTCGTGGGGATCGGCGGCATGATCGGCACGCTGGCCGGGATCGCGGCTGACTTGGGACTGGGGAAAATCCTCGATCAAAGCGGCCGGAAAGGATATTTCTTCGCCTTCCTCGTCGCCGGCCTGCTTTATCCCTGCGCTCTGGTCGTCATCCATCTCATCATGCCCAGGATGACTCCCCTCGACGACGATCTCAAACACGTCGCCAGACCCTGACCGACCGAGGTCAGGTAAGGCGGGCTCTGTCAACCGCTCCGCAGGCAACGATTTTAGCTCTCCGGACGTTGAAAAGATATCCGAGTCGAGAGTAAGATGAACAACAAGGTGCCCATGATGAAAAAAACTTATCTGTCCCTGGCTCTCCTTGGCTTGGGCGCGTTGGCCGCCGGCCAGGCCCCGCCATCCTCTCTTTCCCAAACCCAGGCCGGACGCCGGGTCGAGGCCTACGTGAAGGCTTTCAATGCCGGAGAGGCGGCTATGAAGGACTTCTTCACGGCGAACGTGGCTAAGGACTCGCTCCAGAAGAATCCGGTTGAGACGCGGTTGGCCCGCTACCGGCAGATGCGGGAGCGGCTGGGGACTCTCGAGATCCGCAAAGTCGTCGAAAGCCGGGCCGATCTGGTCAGCCTCGTCGCCCGCGGCTCGAACGGTCCGGTGGTCAGCCTCGATTTTCAATTCGAGTCTGTCGAACCGTTCGGCCTCCTCGCTGTGCGGGTGATGGATCTCGGCGAGGAAGGCGGCCCGCCCCCCGATCCGAAAAAGGACGATGCCGAGCTCGCCGCGACGGTCGGCGAGTACGCCAAGAAGGCCGCCTCGGCGGACTCCTTTTCCGGCGTCATCCTGGTCGCTCATAAAGGAGCGCCTGTTCTCTTCGAAGCTTACGGCCTGGCCGACCGCGAGGCGAAGGCCCCCAACCGGACCGATACGAAGTTCAACATCGGCTCGATCAATAAATCGTTCACCGGCCTCGCCGTCCGCCGGCTCGCCGCCGAAGGGAAGATCAACATCGACGATTCCATCAAGAAATGCCTCCCGGAGTATCCGAACGCGGACGCCGCAACCAAGGTCACGGTCCGCCACCTCCTGGATATGACCTCCGGCATCGGCGATTTCTTCGGCGAGCGCTATGAGGCGACGCCCAAAGAGAAACTCCGGACGCTCAAGGACTACTTGCCGCTCTTCGCCGACCGGCCGCTCGAGTTCGAGCCGGGGTCGCGAAACATGTATTCCAACGGCGGATACGTTGTCCTCGGCCTGATCGTCGAAAAAGCTTCGGGTACGGATTATTACGCCTACGTCCGTGAACATATCTTCAAACCGGCCGGGATGCTCGATACGGATTCCTTCGAGAAGGACGCTGTCGTCGGGAACCGGGCTGTCGGATACACGGGAAGCGGCGCGGCGCGGAAGCGGAATTACGATTCGCTGCCCGGAAAGGGGAGTTCGGCCGGCGGAGGCTACTCGACCGCGGCCGATCTTCTGAAATACGTTATCGCTCTGAACAAAGGGACCTTCGGATCGGCCGCCCCCGAACTGCAGGGCGGATTCGGCATAGCCGGCGGAGCCCCCGGTCTCAACGCGGCGGTTGAATGGGATCCCCAACGGGGCTACGCGATCATCGTCCTAGCCAACCTCGATCCGCCGGCCGCCACCAGCGTCGCCCGACAGATCCGGACCTGGCTTCCGCGCTGAAGGACAGCGAGCTGCGGACGCGGCTCTCTGCGCTCAAAACCCGGCCAGATAGGAAATCGAGAGGCTGCGTCCGGGTGCGTCCATGCCCCAGGCGATCCCCCGGTAGTTCTCGTCCGTCAGGTTCTCCAGCTCGATGATGAAGTCGTGCCGCTTGCCGATCTTGAAGCCGGCCCGGATGTTGACCGTCAGATAGCCGGGGACCGCCGTGAACAGCGGCGCCGAACTGACTCCGACGCCCAGGACGCGGTCCTGGATCTGGGCCAGCGTCTCGCCCGTCTTGAGGAGGATATCGTCGGCGTTGCCAAAGGCGCCGTCCGGACCCGGCCCGATCCATCCTCTTGCGGTCGCGCCGTAATAAAAAAAGTTCTTGATGTTCGACCGCGTCCGGGTGGCCCCGGTCCGCCGGTCCTCGAGGTCGAGGCTCGATAAACGAGTCTGTTTCCCGACCGCGTGGAGGATCGGCTCAAGCCAGAACTTCCCGCTCGGGTGTGAATACCGCAGCTTCAGGTAAAAGTCCGTTCCGGGGGTCCCGCCCTCGATGTTGGGGGCCAGCCCCGTGGCGATGTCTTCGGCCTTGAGGATGGTCAGAACGGTGGCCGCCGAAAAGCGCTCCGTGATGCGCCATTGGAGAGAGTGCTCGATACCAAAGACGCGCGCGTCGCCGAAATTCGTCCTAACGAGCACGGGACTCGCCGAGGCGGGGACATAGACCACCCCTCCTTCGGTCTGGGTGGTGATGGTCTGGTCGCCGAGGGTCTTTCCGACCGCTCCCGACGGCAGGATCAGCGCCTGGTAGACGATGTTGTCCCGGATGGTGTTGAGGAAGACGGAGGTCTCGGTGGTGAAGTCCGCGCTCCTGTAGCTGAGGCCCGCCTCCCAGGTCAGGCTCGTCTCCGGGCGGAGCTTTTCGACCGCTTTCCCGCTGGACACGGCCGTGCCGGCGGCGGTGTCTCCGACCATGGCCCCCAGGCCTTGGACCGCGTCGGCCGAAACCTGGAAGCCCGATCCCGTCAGGCCGACCGTCCCGAGGTCGGTGATGTGGGGAGCGCGGAAGCCCCGGCTGACGTTGGCCGAGAGGCTCAATCCCTTCACCAGCGTCCCGACCAGGCCGGCCCGAAAGGTCACGTTCGATACGCTGAGACTATCGTCCGGCCAGAGCGGTTTGCCGTTCACGAGCGGGCTGTCGGAAGCCTTGGATTCGTAGCGGGAGGCGCCGTATCGCACGCCGCCGACGAACCGAAGCTTGTCGGGGATGATGACTATGGCGTCCTGGACATAGAGGCCGAGGTTCTGATACATCGCCCCATCCGGGACGCGCCCGCGGCGGACCGAGGAGATCCCCGTCACCGGATTGAATCCGGTCGAAGGCGCTTCGACATGTTCTGGATAGTAGTCGAATCCGAACAGAAGCTCTTGGCGATTTCCCCACAGTTTCGTGGCCTTGAGCTGGAAGCCGTGGGCCACGGTCCGCTCCGGCTCGTGGGTGATCGTCGCCGCCGGATTGCCGTTGCCGCCCTGGTTGATGCGCTCTTCGCGCTGGGCGTTGTAGGAATAAACGGCGGTGATCTGGTCGAACGGACCGATGTTGGCCCGGTTATATTTCAGGTAAAAGAGGTCGCCTCGGAGTCCCTTCAAATCGGCGACAAGGTTGCCGTCCCCGCCGAGCAGCTGATCGTAGCGCTTGCCCCCCTCCTGGCGCACCTGGGAGTATGAGATGAGGATCTGGTCCGAGGCGGAAGGCGTCCAGTTGAACTTGAGCATGCCCCCGTATTGGGTGAAATCGGTGTCGGGCAGCCGGTCGGACATGAGTTTGTCCGAAGAGAGTCCGAAGAAACGGGTGACCGCCGCGTGCGAGTCGAGACCTTGCCCGGGGCGGATGAGGTTGATCCGCCGGGCGGCGGAACTCAGAAGCAGGCCGAACTTGGCCGCGGAATACTGGGCCGAGAAGTTCGCTCCGTAGCTCGTGTCGGCGGCGTTGAATTGGCCGCCGATATGTCCCCAGAAACGCGGCGGGCCGCCTGAGACCGCGGGAACCCGGGTCAGGAACTGGATGCTTCCGCCGAGCGCGTCGCTTCCGTATTGGGCGCTGTTCGGGCCGCGCAGGATCTCGACGAACTGGAGGCTAGCCGGGTCGACGAGGTCCATGAAGGTGGTGATGCCGCCGCGGACGGAGGAGGTCGAATAACGGACCCCGTCGACGTACGTATTGACCTTGTTCCCGGTCAAACCCCGGACGTAGATGCCGGCGATGCTCGGGCTCGTCCGGAGCAGTTGGACGCCCGGCTCCTCGAGCGCGACCTGGGCCACCACGGCTTTGCTCCGTTCGAGGATCTCGGACGATTCGATGACGTTGACCGGCTGGGTCAGCGTCTCAAGGTCCCGGATGGCGCCGGCCGTCGAGGTCACGGTGACCTCGGCCTCGACCGGGGTGATCTCGAGCGTCACCTCGACCTGGGCGGCGAGGCCGGATTTCACCGCGACGGGCTGGCGGCGATCGTTGAATCCGAGCAGAGTGACGGCGATGACGTAGCGGCCGGCCGGAATTTTGTCGAAAACAAACCGGCCGTCCGGGCCGGAGATCGTTCCGGCGACGGCCGTCCGCTCGCCGCTGAGAAGCGAGACTCGGGCTCGGGCCAGGCCCTCTCCCGCCGTGTCCCGGACGATTCCGGTGATCGTACCGGTCTCGGCCGCGGCGAATGCTGCGAGTGAACCGCAGACGATCCATAAGAACAGAGTGAACAAAAAAATCGTAGATCTGCGTTTTGCGGTCATGAAATGATTCCCCTCCATATCGTGGTTATGAAGTCGGGGCTGAACCGAACAGCCCTTGAAGGCGGTATTCTTATGATATCCTATCATTACGACGTCCATAGCTATCCCTTCTTATTATTTTGACGTAAAAGGGGACGATTTTCTTCCATTTTATAGCGGGCTTGCCCCGGACGTCATCAGCCTTCCCATCGTCCTTGCGGCCGCCGTT
>JAPKZI010000039.1 GCA_026393865.1 Candidatus Aminicenantota bacterium | reverse complement strand
GGCGTCCCAGAGCTCGTTGGCCGCGGGGAACTCCACGAGTTCGGCCGAGATGCCGTATTGCTTGAGCTTTTTCAGGATGACCTGCGTCTCCTGGAACAGGCCGGCGTACTCGTCCGACTGCCGGTCGCGGTTGTAGCCGTTGATGTCGATGATCGTGTTCAGGGCCGTCTCGCCGGACGCTTCGCCGACGATCTCGTCGATCTGCTCCTTGGGCAGGAACGTCCAATACAGCCAGGGCGTGTATTGGGCCACGACGACGCCGGCGACGACGGCCAGCGCCGCGATCAGGATAAGAACTCTTCGTTTGGTCATGATCACTCCTCGTTCATTGATCTTTAAAACGGGGACACGTACCGAATTCCGGAGAATTCGGAACATGTCCCCATTAACTAAACGGCTGTTCGATCGAGACGGCCTCCATGCCGCCCAGATGACGCGCCCCGTCCAAGGTGACGACCATGCAGTCCTCGGTCCGGACGCCGAACTCTCCGTAGATGTAGATCCCCGGCTCGTTGCTGAAGGTCATCCCCGGTTCGAGCTTGAGCGTGTTGCCCTTCACTAGATACGGATATTCGTGCCCCTCCATGCCGATGCCGTGGCCGACCCGATGCGCGAAATATTTATATCCCGGGCCGTAGCCGGCGTCCTCAACGACCTTCCTCGCCGCCGCGTCGACGGATTCGCAGGTCACGCCGGGACGGGCGGCCTTGAGCGCCGCCGCCTGGGCTTTGCGGACGATGTCCCAGACCTTCACCATCTTGTCGCCCGGCTTGCCGAGGACGATCGTCCGGGTGACGTCCGCGCTGTAGCCCTGGACGCGGCAGCCGCCGTCGATCATGATGACCTCGCCGGATTTGAGCGTGCGCGGCGTGCGTGATCCGTGGGGGAAAGCGGTGTTCGGTCCGAATTGGGGTCCTCCGCCGACGTTGGCCCCCAATTTCGCCGACGCGGCGGCGATGGCCGCCGAGAGATCCCGCGGGGTCATGCCTTCGCGAACCGACTTGAAACCTTCGCGGTAAGCCAGTTTGGTGATCTTGTTGGCCAGGTCCATATAAGCGATCTCTTTGGCCGTCTTCGTCCCGCGGCAGCCTTCGGTGATGACCGCCCCGTTGACGAGGTCGAACGCCGGAGCGTCCCGCCGGATGCCGTAAAAGATAAAGGCGGCCGTAGACGGACCGATGCCCAGCCGGCCGGTCCGGACACCCAGATCGCTCATGATGCCGCCGATGAGCTTGTACGGGCTCTCATGCTCTTCCCACACCCGGATCTCCTGTCCCTCGGGGATGAGCTCTTTGGCCCTCTCTTTTTCGAAGGCCGGGCAAACCCAGACGGTCCCGCCCTGGCGATTGAGGAGCGCGCCGAAGGTCCGCTCGCTCGTTCCCCAGCTCACGGTCGTGAAATAGGCGAGGTCCGTCCCGCCCGGCAGGAACAAGACGTCGATCTTATGATCGGCCATCAGCTTCCGGGCTCTTTCGAGACGGGCTTCGTAATCCTCTGGGCCCAAGGGCTTCACCCCGGCGACCAAGTTCTCGAGGGCCGCTTGGGTCGAAGCGGGATTCGATTGAGAGAAAAGGTCGCGGGCGAAGCCGGACAGGGAGGCGGTCAGGCCTCCGATCTTCAGGAAGTGGCGGCGGGAGATCATCGAAGTCCTCCTCAGGAAAAAAATCAGATATATCACCGGGCTCCGCCTATGTCAAATCAAGAAGTGTTCCCCGATCTATAAAGTCTTTTCCACTATGTAAAAGTTGAAAATATTGGAAATCCTTAATAAATAAAGATTTCGTTGAATGAAGCTCGCGGTAGGGTCGGCCCGAAGGCTCCCATAGCGGAGGGGGGTCCCATCGCTTGCGATGGGGGGAACCGACGGGACTGGTTCCCAAGGGAGCCGGGGTCGACCCTGCTGCGAGCTTCCTAGATACCGGATCTTCTCCCCTCGGATTGACATTTATGGGAGAAAGAGGTACTTTGAAATTGCTCTAAAGCCTGAAAAACTGGCCCGGCATGTCGCCCGCGAAGGAGGAATAGATGCATATCGGATCGCTCGGACTTCCGGAACTGCTGATCATTCTCTTGATCATCATCATCATTTTCGGCGCCCGCAAACTTCCCGATCTCGGCAAGTCCCTGGGCGAAGGGATCAAAAACTTCAAGAGCTCCATCGGCGGCAAAGACAAGGACAAAGACACCGCCCCGCCCAATAACAACAAGACCCACCCCTCCGCTTAGGACTGATGAAACGGACGATCGAGACCCTCGCTCAGACACGGCGGGACCTCGAAGAGGAATTCTCCAAAAAGATCCAGGAGCTTAAAGAGCGGGCGACGGCGCTCGATCTATCCTCTCTGGCCGCGGTTATAGCCGGCATCCTCGAACTCCAGAACTCTCTGACCGACGCCAAGGACAAGGAATGGGACGCGCTGGCCAGCAACCACGTCGGGATGATCTTTAAAAGCATGGAATGGCGGGTGGACAAGCTCGCCGCGAGCTATGACGACGCCAGCCTCCTGATCAAGAAATTCGTCCTTCTGAGAGAGCAGCTGGACCGCCTTTTAGCCGTCCTCGAAGAAAAGAAACTCCCCTCCTCCGCTCAGGTCAAAGAGATCGCCGGCCCTCTTGAGGACGGCCTGTACACCGGCTTCGAGAACCGCTTCCGCGGCTCCGAGGAAGACATCAAACGGCAGCAGGCCCCTCACCTCGTTCATTTTCGCCCCGGCGGAAAAGTCCTCGACCTGGGCTGCGGTCGCGGCGAATTCCTCGATCTCCTCAAGAAGAACGGCTTCGAGGGGTTCGGCGTGGACGGCAACGCCCAGATGGTCGATCTCTGCCTGGAGAAAGGCCTGAACGGGGTGAAAGGCGACCTCTTGGAAGTTCTCTCGAATTGGCCCGACGGATCGCTCGACGGCATCTTCTCCTCCCAGGTCATCGAGCATCTGTCGCCGGCTTATCTAAAAAAGATGGTGGAGCTCAGCCGGGCTAAACTGGCGCCGGGAGGCGCCATCCTGCTGGAGACAGTCAACCCCACCTCGGTCTTCGCCCTTGTCCATATCTATTTCCTCGACCTGACCCACCAGCGGCCCGTTCATCCCCAGGCCCTCAAGTTCCTCCTCGAATCCTCGGGCTTCGACGGCGTCGAGATCAAATTTTCCGCGGAGCTCGGCGAAGAACGGCTGCGGACTCTGCCCGCCGCGGACGATACGGCGAGCCTCCTCAACCGGGACATCGACCGCCTGAACGATCTGCTCTACGCGCCGGCCAACTACGCCGCCATCGGCCGGAAAGCGGAATGACCATGTCCGTGTCGGCCGGTTTCGATCTCGGAGGCACCCAGATCAAATACGGGCTCGTCGATGACGCCGGGACGATCCTCTTCAAGGGCAAGACGCCCACCCCGCCGACGATCCGGGAACTCATGACCCTGATCGGGAGCCAATGGGAGGACCTGAAAAAAAGGGCTCCCGGACGGATCGCCGCCGCCGGATTCGGCATCCCGGGCATTTACAATCTCAAGAAAAAGAAGATTCTCCAATCGCCGAATTACGCCGATCTCGACAATTTCGATCTCTACCCGGCCATTGCCGAGCGCATCGACGCGCCGTTCCTGGTGGAAAACGACGCCAACGTGGCCGCCTTCGGCGAATGGAAATACGGGGCCGGCCGGGGCGTCTCGAGCCTGGTTTTTCTGACCATCGGGACGGGCATCGGCGGAGGGATCGTCCTCGGCGACAAACTGTGGCAGGGAAGCTGCGGATACGCCGCCGAGATCGGGCATGTCGTCGTCAATCCGTCCGGCGAGCTCTGCAAATGCGGGATCCGCGGCTGTCTCGAGACCGAAGCTTCGGCCCCGGCCATCGTCCGCAAATATCAGGCCCTGGCCGGGAGCGGAGCCGCCGTCACGACCGAGGATATCTATTACCGGGCCAAGGAAGGAGAGGCGGCCGCCCGGGAGGCCTTTGCCCGGGCCGGTTACTTCCTGGGGATCGGGCTGGGCATGCTCATCAATCTGCTCAACCCGGAAAAGATCCTGCTGGGCGGCGGGGTCATGACGACAGGCGAATTCCTGCTCAGGCCGGCCGTCGAAGAGGCCCGGAAAAGGTCTTATCCGGCCACCTTCGCCTGCTGCGACATCGAACGGGCCTCGCTGGGCAACGACGCGGGATTGATCGGCGCCGCAGCCTGGGGCCGGGAAAATCTGAGCGCCGGCGAAACCGCCGAATAACTCCCACCCTTATTATTAAAAAGCGAAGCCGATTCCGGATCTTCTCCCCCTCCTTTTCGAGCCCATGCAAAATGGAAAAGGACCAAAATAAAGCTTGCATTTCAAAAATCCGATAGATATAAATAAAAGAATAGGGATTTATATGAATTTTTTTCGGGAGGACGCATGAATAAAAAAATCTTCCACGTCGTTCTAATCCTCGGCTTGGCCTTGGCCCTGACGTCTATGGGTTACGCCCAGCGACAAACCGGCTCGCTTCACGGCCAGGTCATTGATAAGGATAAGATCCCGCTGCCCGGGGCCACGGTCTCCATCAGCGGCGCCGCCTTGATGGGAAAGAAGGATTACGTTACGCCGGAGAACGGGGCTTTCCGTTTTCCGACGCTCCTTCCCGGCGAATACGAGTTGCGGACCGAGATGCCCAACTTCAAGACCAAGATCCTCAAAGGCATTTTAGTCGGCGTCGGGAAGACGACCGAAGTGACCATTGAACTGGAAATCGCCACAGTCGCCGAGGAAGTGACGGTCGTCGCCCAGACGCCCGTCGTGGACATCAAGGCGTCAAAGATGAACGTCAACTTCACCGCCCAGTTCCTGGCCAGCATCCCCATGAACCGCGACCTCTACGACATTCAGAACTCCATCCCCGGCTCGGTCGCCGAAGGCATCGATTACCGACGGATGTCCTCCATCCTGGGCGGAACGCTGCGCAGCCAGCTTTATGCCCTGGACGGCGTGCCCATGAACGACCCGGCCGTGAACTACTCCATGGCCAACATCAACGTCGACGTCTATGACGAGATCGAGTTCGAGATGGGCGCCCATCCGGCCGAGGTCGGCCAGACCGATTCGACCTATATCAACATCGTCACCAAGAGCGGCGGCAATAAGCTCTCGGGCGGCGGGGTCTTCTATTACACCCAGAAAAGCCTGGGCGAGAACCTTATCGCGCCCGAACAGATCAGGGCGCTGAAAGTCAATCCGCCTGAAAAATTCTTAGACTACAAGGACTTCTCTTTGAATCTCGGCGGCCCCATCATCAAGGACCGCCTCTGGTTCTTCCTCAACGGCCGCCGTCAGGTCTCGCTGCAGGCCAATCCGAATACGCCGGAGATGCGGATGGCCACTGCGGGCTTCACCGATCCGACCAAGCTCAAACACTACGATGTGGAGCACCAGGAATGGCTGGGCTTCGGCAAGCTGACCTTCCAGATCACCAAGAACATCCGCTACATGGGCATGCTCCACTACAACCACATCCACGAGCCGGTCTACCAGAACTCGCTCGGGGTGGACGCCTCCTACGAGTACGTCAGGATCTGGGACCACGAGAACACCTACACGACGACCCACCAGTTCAACATCGTCCTCGATCAGAAC
>JAPKZI010000180.1 GCA_026393865.1 Candidatus Aminicenantota bacterium | reverse complement strand
TTTCACGGCCATGCTTTTTCCGGCATAAATGCGGCGCTCGCCGACGCTCTGAACCAGTTCGGCCAGGACGCCCTCATCCTTCTGCTCAGCAAGGAGCGAGAGGATCCTCTCATCGACGTCCTTGCCTTTGAGCCCCCAGAGGCTCGTCCGGGCCGCGGTCTGTTCCAGACGCGGCGGCACGGCCGCCGTTTGGGCCAGGGAAAGGACCACGGACGCGTCGCCCGCCTTCTCCAGCGCTTTGAGGGCGGCCATGCGGATGTCTTTATCCGGGCTCTTGGCCGCCTGTAAAACGACGGGCAGGACGACCTTGCCGGGATACTCGGCGAGAACGGCGATCAGCTGGACCTGACTGGAAGCGGAAAGCTGCGGCAGGATCGAGCAGACCGGGCCGATGTCGGCCTCTTTGAAAAAGGTCTTGATCGCGCCGATGGCCGGCGCATGCAGGGACGGATCCGTGCCGGCCAGGGTGTCGAGGATCATTTTTTGGGCTTGGCCTCCCGCCGTGGCGATCTTTCCGCGCATGGCCGCAAGACGCAGGGCGGCCGGAAGCTTTTCGCCGAAGAGCTTGTCGTAGATCTGGAACGAGGCCTGTGTGTCTTTAAGGGCGACGAATTCCTCGGCGCATCTGAACAGGGCCGAGGCGATGGTCTCTTTGAGGAGCGGCGATGCGACGGCCAAGGATCTGCCTAGAGCTTCGGCCGCGTCCATCCCGCCGATCTGTCCGAGCGCGATCGCGGCCGGGCCGGCGTATTCCGGGTCCGGTCCGCGGAGGAGCTTGCCGAGCTCGGCCGCGGCCGACCGCGCTTTTCTCTGGCCGAGCGAAGTGATGATCCCTTTTTTCAGGGCGCCTTTCGTTTTCCCGAGAGCTTCGATGAGAGCGTCGTCCGCGTCCGGGCCGGGGATCTTTTCGAGCGCGTATCGGGCGATGTCGGCCGTGTCCTTTTGAAGAAGCATCTTCTCCAGCACGGGAACGGATTTGCCGCTGCCGATAACGCGCAGTTGGCGGCAGACGGCGGTTTTAGCGGTCAGGGGCGCCTTCGATTCGAGAAAAGCGGCGAGTTTTTCCTCACAGGCCGATCTCGCATCCGGCGCGTCCTTCCGGGCCAGGACATAATTGCGCAAGTCCCAAAAAGAGTCCGATTCCAGGCCGCCGTCATAGGCCGCCAGCGCTTTCAGAATCCGGTCCAGATTCTGCGGGACGGCCCGCTTCGCCTCCTGGGCGCCGGCCGTCTGGGCCGCCGCGACGGCCGCGATCAATCCGAGGGCGAGGACCGCGATGACGATCTTTTGGATTTTTCGGTTCGTCATGGTCACACCTTTACGCCGGCAGCTGCCAAGGCCCGCGGTAGGCGCGGCTGAGGAGCCGGTTAGCCTCCGCGTCGCCGCTGATTGTTTCCGTGGCCGGGTCCCATTTGATCCTGCGGCCCGTCTCGATGGCGATGACGCCGAGATGACCGACGCTCGCCGAGCGGTGGGCCACCTCGGCGGGCGCGATTGTCAGCGCCCGGTTCTTGACGCTGTCGACGAAGTTTTGGCAATGGTCGCGGCTCTTGATGAGCTTGATCTCGCCGGGCCCGATGATCTCGTTGACGAGATAGGCCGGCTGGGTCTCGAAGCCGCCGCGGTCCACCCAGATCCAGCCGTACTCGCCGATCCATTTCGTGCCGCTTTGGATCTCGTCGTACCCGCCGGCGAGGACGAAGGGCGTCCCGTCGGCGTATCTAGCGTCGACCCAGTAGCGCGTGGCGCTGTTGTAGATCCCGGTCGCCGGGAATTCACCCCGGCCTTGGATCTCGACGGGGCCGGCATAGTCGAAGCCGAGTCCCCAGTGGGCGATGTCGAGATGGTGGCCGATCCAGTCCATGAGCTGGCCGCCGCCGAAGTCCATGTTCCAGCGCCAGTTCATATGGACGCGGGCCTTGCAGTAGGGTACGAAAGGCGCCGGTCCGACCCAGAAGTCGTAGTCCAGCTCGCGGGGCGGCGGTCCGACCGCCCACTCTCCGAATGTCCGGGCGAAATCATAGTGGCCCGCGGGCAGGCCGACCTCGACCCGCAGGATCTTCCCGATCCGGCCGTTGCGGACGAGCTCAGAGGCGCGGTGGAAATTGTCCACGGAGCGCTGCCAGCTTCCCGTCTGCCAGACCCGGCCGTAGCGCTTGACCGCGTCGCACATCGCCCGGCCCTCGGCCAGGCTGTGGGAGAAGGGTTTTTCTCCAAAGATGTCGAGGCCGGCGCGGGCCGCGGAGATGGACAGGATGGCGTGCCAATGGTCGGGGACGGCGATCGAGACGGCGTCGAGGTCGCCGCGCGCGTAAAGCTCGCGGAAATCGTGATAGGTCGAGCAGGATTCATGGCCGTAGTGCTGGTTGACGATGCCTTGGGCCTGTTTGAGATGCTCCTTGTCGAGGTCGCAAACGGCCACCCACCGGACCTCGTCCTTTTGGAGGAAGGCCCGCATGTTCGGGATGCCCTGCATACCGAAGCCGATGCCGGCCATGACGATCTTGTCGCTGGGAGGGACGGCTCCCTCCCGGCCGAGCGCGGCCGCCTTGACGATGGTCGGGAAGCCGGCCGCTCCGGCGACGGCGATGGGCAGAGTTTTAAGGAAATCTCTCCGGCGCATCAGAGAAGATCTTTTAGCCATGTTGTCCTGCCTTTCTTTTTTTAAAGGGGACAGGATGCGTCGTCCCCCTTTTAAGAAAAGAATGGGGGACGACGCATCCTGTCCCCAATTAATCTTATCAGACCAACGGCATCTTGCCGGGGATGGCCGCCGGGTCGACCTGGTTGGGGCCGAACTCGAACTTGGCCGGCGTGAGATCGAGCTTGGAACTCGCCATCGCCCATTCCCAGCTGATCGCCCGGCCCGTGTAGGCGCTCATCCGGCCGAGGATGGCGCACATCGTGCTCTCGGCGATGCGCCGGCCCTCGTTCAGCGGCTTCCCGCTCCGGATGCTCGCGATCAAGTCGGTATGCTCGACGACGTACGGGTTGGGCTCCTCGCCCTCGAACTTCCAGAAATTGTCGCCGTGGATTTCGCCGTAGCCGAAGGCGTAGCCCTTGGTTCCGACGATCTTCTCCTCGACGCGTTCGGCGCAGCCCGGGATCTGGCGGCACAGGCTCATCACCCGCACCCCGTTCGGGTATTCGAATTCGATGGCGAAGTGGTCGTAGATATTGCCGTATTCGGGCGCCGTGCGTTGTTGGCGGCCGCCCATGCCCATGACTTTGACCGGGAGGCTGCCGAAGGCCCAGTTCATAACGTCGATATTATGGACGTGCTGCTCGACGATGTGATCGCCCGAGGTCCAGGAGAAGTACAGCCAGTTCCGGCACTGCCATTCCATTTCGGACATTTGGGGAGTCTTTTTGATGACCCAGAGGTCTCCCTGGTTCCAGTAACACTGGCCGCCGACGATCTCGCCGATGGCCCCGCCGTGGATGCGCTTCATCAGCTCGAGATAGCTCCGTTGATGGCGGCGCTGGGTGCCGGCGACGATGGCCAGGCCTTTCTTTCGGGCCAGGTCCGAGGACTCGATGACCGAACGCACGCCGACCGGATCGACGGCGACGGGCTTTTCCATGAAGACATGCTTGCCCGCCTCGATCGAGGCCTTGAGATGGATCGGCCGGAATCCGGGCGGGGCGGCCGTCACGATCAGGTTGACTTCGGGCAGTGCCAGCAGCTTCTTATACCCGTCGAGGCCGGTGAAGCATTTGTCCTTGGTGACTTTGACGCCGGCCGGGATCTTCTCCTGGAGCCGCTTGAGGCAGTTGTCGACTCTGTCCGGGAAGGGATCGAAGAGGGCGACGATTTCGACGCCCGGGGCCGAGGTGAAGCAGTCGATGGCCGCGCCCGTCCCGCGGCCGCCGCAGCCGATGACCCCGACGCGGATCGCGTCCGAGCCCTGGGCGTAGAGGCCGAGGTTGCCGGGGATGGCCGCGGCGAGAGAAGCGCCGACGGTGGATTTGATGAAAGTGCGCCGGGAAAGATGCTTTTTCATTTCTTACTCCTTAAAAACTATCGCATTGCCGGTAGGCGTCGATGACGGCCCTCTCGCCCTCTTTGCCGGGTTTGCTATGGCCGTGCTCCATGCACAAGACGCCCTTGAAACCTTTGTCATAGATATGTTTGAAGACGTTCCTATAGTTGATCTCGCCCGTGGTCGGCTCCTTGCGGCCGGGATTATCGCCGATGTGAAAGGCGGCGATCTCGTCCCAGGCCGCGTTGATGTTGGGGATCAGGTTGCCTTCGGTGATCTGCTGGTGGTACATGTCGTTGAGGATCCTGCAACAGGGATTATTGACGGCCCTGCAAATCTGGTAGGTCTGGGAGATCTTGGTCAGGAACAGGCCGGGGTGGTTCTTGGGATTGAGCGGCTCCAGGACGAGGATGAGTCCCGCCGGAGCGACGACGTCCATGCAAAGACGGAGATTGTCCACGACATTGGACGTCTGGTAATCCCAGTCCAGGCTTTCGTCGTAGCGGCCGGGGACGACGAGGGCCCATTTGATTCCGGTCCGCTTCATGGTCTCTACGCCCTGGGCCATCTTCTTGAGCAGCATCTCCCGGATCTCCTTGTCCCTGGTAACGAAGCTCTTGACCCCGAAATCGGCGTAGAGAACAAACGGTCCCAGGGTCATCCCCCGCTTTTCGATCTCCTTGGCGATGGCCTCCTGCAGGGGGACGGCGCGGTTCATGATCCCATTGTCGAACATGGCCAGGAATCCCTCGTCGGCGACAAAGTTGATCTGGGCGATGGGGTCGTCGCCGGCGTGGGCCTTGAACTCGCCGATGCTCGGCGCGTATTTGAGCTTGAATTTCTTGCCCCCCGGGGCCCCGGCGGCCTGGGGCGAGGCAAAAATAGCTCTGGGCCCGGCTAATCCCAGCGCGGCGGCCGCGCCGATCCCGTTTCGAACGAAATTTCTGCGGTTCACGTCCCGAGCACCTCCTTCTTTGGAATAGGTAATGCTTATACCAAGAGGGCTAAAAATTCAAGGGGTCGCGTCTACACTTTCCGCTTCCTAAAGTGAAAAGTGTAGACGCGACCCCCCATCGGCCGATAGATTTATTCGAGTGTCCGGCCGCGCGTCTCCGGGATCCAGATCCACATGACGGCTGCGGCGACGAAGGCGCCCGAGGCCAGGAGGAAGGCCGTTCCGAACCCTTTCTCCTGGGCCAGGGAGCCGACGGCCAGCGGCGCCACGGCCGATCCGATCCGGCCCAAATTGTACGTTGTCCCCTGCAATGTTGCCCGGAAGCGGGTCGGATAGAGCTCGGCCGTCAGCGCGCCGAAGCCGGTGAATCCACCCGTTCCGAAAAAGGCGACGAACGGGCCGAGGATGAACAGGAGCAGAGGATGGCTGAGTTGGGCATAAACAAAAATGAAAACCGCGGCCGCCGTGAAATAGATGATATAGGTCTTTTTTCGGCCGATGATGTCGCTGAAATAGCCGAAGGTCAGATAGCCGATCCACATCCCGAACTGCATGAAGAAGATGAGGGACGAGGCGAGCCAAGGGCTCAGTCCGATCCCGCCCTGGTTTTGGGCCAGGGAGAGATAGCCGGGGATCCAGGTATTGAAACCCCACCAGCCGAACAACAGAAAGCCGTTCATCAGCGTCACGGCGACGGTGATGCCCAGAAGCCGGCCGCGGATGACGGCGCCGATGCCCGTTTTTGCCTTGCTGACGGCCTGGGCTTTATGCGCCCGCCAGATGGCCGGCTCTTCGACTTTCCTTTGGACCCAGAAGATCAAGAGGGCCGGCAGGACGCCGACGAAGAAAACGGCCCGCCAGCCGGCCAGGGGATAAACGATCGCCGTGACGAACGCGGCGGCCGCGTAGCCTACGGCCCAGAAGCTCTGGACGAAGCCCATGGCTTTGCCGCGGTGTTCATCGGGCCAGGTCTCGGTGACGAGCGCGGCGCCGCTCGTCCACTCGCCGCCCATGCCCAGCCCCAAGAAAACGCGGAAGACGGCGAGCATCGGCACCGATTGGGCCAATCCGCAAGCGGCGGTGAACACGGAATAGACCAGGACGCTGGCCCGCAAAGCCCACGTCCGGCCCCGCTTGTCGGCCAAGACGCCGAAGACGATCCCTCCGGCCGCCGCGGCGAGGAGCGTCAGCGAGCTCATCAGCCCCGCCGTGCCTTTGCTCATGCCCAAGTCCTTCATCATGTAGGCCAGGACCAGGGCGTAGAGCATGACGTCGAAGGCGTCGAGCATCCAGCCGAGCGAGGCGGCGACGAGCGCCCGCCGGGCCGCCGGCGGGGCGTCTTTCATCCAGCCGAAGAGGCGAGCCCGCTTCTTCTTGTCGCCCATGGAGCCTTTCGATCTCTCAGCGAAATCGGGGACACAGGATTGTGTCCCCTTTGGACTTTATTTTTTTTCTTCCTGCGGGGTCAACTTGTTGTATTCGACCAGGGCCTTGAGATACCAGTCAGGGAAGGGCAGTGGATTGCGCTTGCGGGTCTTGGCGTCGTAAATCCAGAGGTGGTTGAATTTGACCAGTAACTGGTTCCCCAGGTCCCACCAGGCGTTGATGACGAGATTGGCGTTGTTAAGGCAGTATTCGGTCAGATATTGCCGCGCTTTGACCGGGTCTTTCTGGTACAGGTCGGCCGCGTATTTGTCGATGTCCGGGGTCCGGTCGATGGCGGATTTCTCCCATTTCTTCTGTGCCTCCCTCACATCCTGGATGGCCAGCGAATAGAGGACCTGAGTATGAAAATCGACGTAGTCGAACGCCCAGCGCGCCGAATCCCGGCTGAACTCAAAGTGGTCGCCGATCTCGAAGGAGCGGGGGATCTCGGTGATGCCGGCATAGAGCGGCATGAAGCATGAGGTGTCCTGCGAGCCGAAAGCGAGCCAGACGATGCCGCCGATGGGATCGGGCAGCCAGCCGCGGGCCTGCGTGACCGTGACGTACTCGGCCCGGTTGACGGCGATGATGCGCGACGTGTTATAAGTCTTGCCGTCGAGCTTGAAGCCGTAGGGGAGAAAGTTCGGATTGGAGAACGCGCCGCCTTGGAGCCCGCGGGCGGGATCGAAGATCGTCCCCTCGCATTTGTCGCGGGTCATCTGGATGATGTCATAAGCCGAGTACTTCTTGTCCGGCTTGACCGAGAAAGGAAAATCCATGTTCATCGTCTCGGGGCCGAGGTTCTTGGAGGGCGCGACGAGATTGAAGAACCTCCACAGCCGGACGCGGTTCCCGTTCGTCCCGGCGGCGCTGACTTCGTTCGGAGAATAAGCCCGTTTCCAGTTGAAAGGCTTGCCGCTCTGCGGATCGTAGAGCTTCTGATCGACGGCGAACGAGACGACATTGGGCGAGGCCATGAAATAGTCCTTGTCGGCTAAGTTGATCTCGCCGATCCGCGACTCATTGGGGCAGACGCTGACGTGGTCGTCGGGGACTCGCTGGGCAGCCCAGACCGCGCCCGGTTTGCCGCTCTGGGGCGGCCACAGCGGGCCGGCGGGCATGATTTCGAAGACCCAGACTTCCTTGGGATCGGCCACGGCCAGCATCTCGCCGG
This sequence comes from Candidatus Aminicenantota bacterium, assembly GCA_026393865.1. GTDB lineage: Bacteria > Acidobacteriota > Aminicenantia > Aminicenantales > UBA4085 > JAPKZI01. Next base: position 30,989 of record JAPKZI010000180.1, on the reverse strand, counting down.
TGTCGGTGAAGCCGTAGCCGTGCTTCTCGCTCAACTCGCCCATGATCTTGATCGCCTCGCGCGCCGTCTTGGCCCGTTCCATGGCGAGGAGGGTCAGCATGGTGATGTCGAACTTGGGGGTGGGCGTCTGGTTTTCCATTTTTTTCTGGGCGCCGATGGTGGATTCGCCGATCGAGACCTGCAGGTCGTTCATGTAACCGAACGCGCCATGGACGTAGCCGTAGGTATGGGCCGGTTGGGGAAGTTCGAGGCCGGTGAAATAGTTCTTGATCTCCTCCCACTTCAATCCGACACTTGGAGGAAACGTCCCGAACTGGTCGATATGGAAAATCTTACGCGTATCGCCCGGCTTGTGGTCGGCCGCCGGGACATAGCGGAACGTCCAGTCGCACACGCCGCAGTCGCAGGTGTGGGTCGTCATGACCGAGCCGTCGGTCGAGGCGTTCTTGCCGACCATGATGACCGTGCAGGCCTCCCGGTACAGCTCGTCCGCCGCGCACGTCGGGCACGGCTGGAGCTGAGTCTGCGGCCCGCCGCTGAAGACGGACGCGCCGACGGCCAGAACGGCCACGATCAAGAACGAGAACAGAATGAGACGTTTTTTCATTTTTCTCCCTCCTTAAATAAATGTGCGGAAAATTACTTTATCAAAGGGCGCGGGGGAGGTCAATGTCCGGGGTCGCGTCTCCATTATTTGATTTTTACCGGTATAATGGAGACGCGACCCCATATTTACATATTTAATGTCCGGCGCGTCCGCCGTGGATGTTTCGTTTGACTTTGTTTCTTCTTATTTTGTATCATCCCATTCTTGTATATTCATTCGATGAATGCTTTAATGCTAAGACTCTAGAGAAAGAGGCGAAAATGGCAAATAAGCTTTTCCGAAGAAAACCCCTCCACGTGCTCCTCGAAGAGCTCCACGGCGAGAACAGGCTCCGCCGAATCCTGGGACCCATAACGCTCACGAGCCTAGGCGTCGGGGCCATCATCGGCACCGGCATTTTTGTTCTGACCGGCGTTGCGGCCCACGATAAGGCCGGCCCGGCGCTGATGCTGTCCTTCGTCGTGGCCGGCGTCACCTGTCTTTTCGCGGCGTTCTGCTACGCCGAGTTCGCGTCCATGGTCCCCGTGGCCGGATCCGCTTACACCTACGCCTACGCCACGCTGGGCGAGCTGTTCGCCTGGATCATCGGCTGGGACTTGGTCTTGGAATACGCCGTCGCCTCGGCCACCGTCGCCCACGGCTGGTCGCATTATTTTCAGGATTTCATAAGCACGTTTAAGATCTATATTCCCAAGGTCATCGGCTGGGCGCCGTTTAAGCTCGATACGGCCACCGGCAAGATCAGCGCCAGCGGAAGCTGGATCGACCTGCCGGCGATCGTCATCACGGCTCTGGTGACGGTGGTTCTCGTTAGAGGGATCCGCCAAACCGCGACGTTCAATGCTTCGATGGTCATCCTCAAGCTGATCATCGTGGTCTTTGTCATCGTGGTCGGGGCCTTCTATGTCAACCCCAAGAACTGGACGCCCTTCGCTCCGTTCGGATTGTCGGGGATCAGCTTCTTCGGCAAGACCATATTCGGAAAATCCATGGGAGGGGCTCCGGTCGGAATGTTGGCCGGCGCGGCGATCAGCTTCTTCGCTTACATCGGATTCGACTCGATTTCGACGCACGCCGAAGAGGCCAAGAGGCCGCACAAGGACGTTCCGATCGCCATCATCAGCTCGCTTGTCATCTGCACGGTCCTTTATATTCTCGTCTCCATGGTCCTGACGGGCATGGTCCCTTACAACCAGATCGACATTAACGCGCCGGTCTCCCAAGCCTTTAAACAGGTCGGCCTCGGCTGGGCCCAGTTTCTGGTCTCGCTCGGAGCTTTGGCCGGTATCACCTCGGTGCTCGTGGTCATGATGCTGAGCTTGCCCCGCGTTTTGCTGGCGATCGCGCGCGACGGCCTGCTTCCTCCGAAGTTCTTCGGCGCCGTGCATGAGAAGTTCCGCACCCCTTGGAAATCGACTATTCTAGTGGGATTTTTTGTTGCGTTGTTGTCCGCCGCGCTGCCGCTCGAGTTGTTGGCCGAGCTGGTCAACATCGGGACTTTGCTCGCCTTCGTCATCGTCTGCGCCGCTGTTTTGATCATGCGCAAAACGCATCCCGAGGCCGAGAGGCCGTTTCGGGTGCCTTTATTCCCGGTAACGCCTATTTTGGGTGTCCTTCTCTGCCTGATGCTGATGTTCTCTCTGCCTCCGGCAAACTGGCTGCGCCTCTTCGTCTGGCTGTTCGTCGGCCTGATAATCTATATTTTTTATGGGCGGAAGCACAGCATCATGAATAGAATGGAAGGGACGGAAGCGGCTAAAGACGTCTCGGTCGCGAAATAAAGGCCGGATTTTTTCGCTTGGTATGACAATGCCGGCGGGCTGACTATGGCCCGTCCGGGGTTGGATGAGATCCTTCGCTTCGCTCAGGATGACATTTAACTTAGTCTGCTGGTCGTCAGTTGACTTGGCCGACCGCGTTCTGATATTTTAGGCCGGCATGAGCGCGAAGAAAAAGAACCGGCTGACTCTCTACATCTTCATCGGCATGGGCCTCGGCCTGCTCATCGGCGCGCTCTTCCCGCAGGCCGGCACGCAACTACGGCCGCTGAGCCTGATCTTCATCCGTCTGATTAAAACCATCATCGCCCCTCTCATCTTCGCCACGATCGTCGTCGGCATCGCCGGCCACAGCGACCTGAAGGCCGTCGGCCGTATGGGCGGCAAGGCTCTCATCTATTTCGAGATCGTCACGACGATCGCGCTCTTCCTGGGCCTCGCCTTCGTCAATATCACGAAGCCCGGTGTGGGTGTGGTCCTCCACGGCGGCGACATCAGCGCCATCGCGGCCAAGCCGCAGAAATTCGCCGACGTTTTGATCCATATTTTCCCTCAAAGCTTTTTTCAGGCGGCGGCCGAGGGCGATGTCCTGCAGGTCGTCGTTTTCAGCATCATCTTCGCCCTCGCCCTGAGCATGGTCCACGGCAAGAAAAAGGCCATTCTCGACGTCTGCGAATCCCTGGCGGAGACCATGTTCAAGTTCACTTCGATCATCATGCGCTTCGCTCCGATCGGCGTCGGCGCGGCCATTGCCGTGGCCGTGGGCAGCAAGGGACTCTCCGTTCTGGTGAACCTCGGGCTCCTGATTCTGACGTTTTACGCCTGCGCCGTATCGTTTGTTCTCCTCGTCTTCATTCCGGTGATGCTGATCTTCAAAGTCCCCGTCAGAAAGTTTTTCAGCGCGGTCAAAGAACCGGCCTTGATCGCGTTTTCGACGACAAGCTCGGAGGCCGCCTTGCCCAAGGCCATGCAGGCGATGGAAGGGATGGGCGTTCCGCGCGAAATCGTGGCCTTCATTTTGCCCACGGGGTACAGCTTCAATTTGGACGGAACGTCGCTCTATCTCTCGATGGCCTCGGTCTTCGTCGCCCAGGCGGCGGGCGTCCATATGACATTCGGGCAGCAGTTGGTCATGGTCTTTACCCTCATGCTGACCAGCAAAGGCGTCGCCGGAGTTCCGCGCGCCTGTCTGGTGATTCTCGCCGGGACCTTGGCTTCTTTCAACCTTCCGATCGAAGGGGTGGCCATCCTTCTCGGGATCGACGAGCTTGTGGACATGGTCCGGACAACGATCAACGTCATCGGCAACTGTCTGGCCTCGGTCGTCGTCGCCCGCTGGGAAGGGAAGTTCATCGACGACCCGCCGCCGCTCCCGGAAGCATAAGTTTTCCGTTCTTTTATCATCATCTTTCCCCTTATGACTCACCCTAATGGGTGAGAGCCCGCTCTTTTTTTTGAGCCATCAGCGAGGATTCAGTTTCACCCTCCAAATTCATCCCTTGAGGCGATTTACGTTTGACGGGGCGGGACTTATAGTTTATGTGACTTCAGGGATAAAACCTTGAACAGATATCCAGGATGGATATCAGAAGGCCCAGATCAAATAAGCCCTCGCCCTCCTTTCATATTTTTCCAATAGGCTCCCTTGACCAAACAGGGGAGCCGTCTATTCGAGGGGACATGAACCAGGAAAGGGGTATATGTACTAGAATTCTCTGGAATTCGGTACGTGTACCCCTTTTTTGTTATGCGGTACGTGCCCCTTTTTTTTCGTGAAGAAGGAGCCGGTTTTGTTGAGAAAATCGATTCCGTGCGACCGTCATCTCAATGTCATCCTTAGCGAAGCGAAGGATCTCGATATTTTCATTGACAAGAGAATATGTTATGGTCATACTATAGTATGAATATAGTAATACCAGGAGTATAGTCATGAACCATTCCACGAAATTCACGATCAGTCTCCCCGCCGGAGAATTTCAAGATCTTGAATCCATCTGTAAGAAAAGGGGACTCAGCCGGAGCCGGTTCATCCTCGAGGCTATCCGTCTGTGGAAAGAGACGAAAAGAAAGGAAAAGAACGCCCGCATTTACGTGGAAGGCTATCAGAGGATGCCCGAGACTTCCGGACACAGCGAAGCCTGGGAGAAAGCTTCGGTCGATTCCTTTTCCCACGAAGATTGGTGATGCGAAAAGGCGAGATCTGGTGGGCGAACCTGCCGCCGCCGGTGGGGAAGAGGCCGGTCGTTCTTCTGTCCCGGAACGAAGCTTATGCCGTCAGGAATGCCGTGACGATCGCCGAAGTGACGTCGACGATAAGAGGCATTCCCGTCGAAGTCCTTCTCGGCCCCGAGGATGGACTGCCCAAAAAGTGCGTTGCCAACCTCGACACCCTCGCAACGATAAGGAAAGAGCTATTGGTCTCGAGAATCTCGGCCCTCAAGCCGGAGAAGCTCAACCTGATCGATGAAGCGATCAGGTTCGCTCTGGATCTATGAAATATGGGGACACGTACCAAATTTCTCGAAATTGGAACGTGTCACCGAATTTCCATGAGATCCTTCGCTACGCTCAGGATGACAACCGTTCCGCCTTGCAATTGCCCCTTCATTCGATATAATCTTTAGCCTCTGAGGAAATCTCCATCGAGGATTTACCATGAAATTCATCCTGCCTAAAGAACCGGCTTTCTTCGAGCACTTCAAAAAAATGTCGGGCTGCCTGGTCGAGATCACGGCGGTCTTCCAGGAATTCGCCGCCAAGTTCCGGGATTTCGATCATTATTGGCACAAATCCAAGGAGATCGAGCACAAGGCGGACGTCATCACCCACGACATCATCAACCTCTTGAACAAGAGCTTCATCACCCCCTTCGACCGCGAGGACATCTACCAGCTCATCCATGAATACGACGACATCATCGACCTGCTCGAGAACACGATCCACAACATCTATCTGTACGAGGTTCCGGAGAAACGCTCCTTCGTCGATGACTTTTCCGTCCTCATCGGCAAAGCGGCGAAATCCCTGATGACTCTTCTCGAGGAGCTCTTCGAGCACCAGAAATACACCGATACGATCTGGAAGCTCATCTGCGAGATCCACGACCTCGAGGACGAAGGCGATCTCATCTATCACCGGGAGCTCCGCAGCCTCCTCAACGGCGAAAAGGACCCGATCCTCATCATCAAGTGGAAGGACATCCTGGGGACGCTCGAACGGATCATGGACGTCTACCAGAACATCAGCAACACCGTCGAAGGAATCATCGTCAAGAGCAGCTGAGCATGGACGGCTGGAGCTTCGTCTTTATCGCCGTCATCATCGCCATCGCCCTCATTTTCGATTTCACCAACGGCCTCCACGACGCGGCCAATTCCGTCGCCACGATCGTCTCGACCCGGGTCCTCAGCCCCAAACAAGCGGTGATCTGGGCCGCTTTTTTCAACTTCGTCGCCTTTCTCATTTTCGGCCACAAGGTCGCCGAGACCATCGGCAGCGGACTGATCAAGATCGAGCAGGTCGATCCTCTCGTGATCTTTTGCGCCCTGATCGGCGCGATCACCTGGAACCTGTTGACCTGGTACTGGGGACTGCCTTCGAGCTCCTCCCATTCGCTCATGGGCGGCTATCTGGGCGCCGCGGTCGTCAAGGCCCACGGCTTCGGCGTCGTCATCCTTTCCGGCTGGATCAAGATCTTGATCTTTATCGTCCTGGCCCCGCTCCTCGGCATGTTGTTCGGGCTGATTCTCATGATCGTCACGACCTGGGTCGTCCACAGACGTCCCCTGCACCAGATCAATCTCTGGTCTCGACGCTTGCAGCTTATCTCGGCGGCTTTATACAGCTTGGGACACGGGGGCAACGACGCCCAGAAGACCATGGGCATCATCGCCGGCCTGCTGGTCACTTCGGGCCAGATGAAGGTGGAAAATTTTCATATCCCGGTCTGGGTCATGCTGGCTGCCTACACGGCCATCGCCATGGGGACGCTGTCGGGCGGCTGGCGCATCGTCAAGACCATGGGCCAGAAGATCGTCAAGCTGAAACCGATCGATGGTTTCTGCGCCGAGACGGCCAGCGCCATCTCGATCTTCACGGCGACGCATCTTGGCGTTCCGGTCTCGACGACGCATGTCATTACCGGCGCCGTGGCAGGAGTGGGAGCGGCCAAGAACGCCGCCGCGGTCAAGTGGCAGGTGACGATCATGATCGTCTGGGCCTGGGTCCTGACGATCCCGGCCTCGGCCATATGCGCCGGGATCGTCTATGAGATTATCAGGTTGATATATTAAGGGATAAAGACGGGGACACATCACTTTCTTCGGAGAAAAAGTGATGTGTCCCCGAATTCAAGGAGGACCGCATGGCTCGCCGAGCGTTGATCCTGTTTTCCCTTCTGGCCGTTTCTTTCATCGCGTCTTCAACTCTTTGGGCGCAGACTGCCCCCGCCGTCAGGCCGCCGGCCGTGCCGCTCGTCACCCACGACCCCTATTTCTGCATCTGGTCCATGGCCGACAAGCTGACCGACGAATGGCCGAAGCACTGGACGGGCAAGCCCAACGGGATGATGGCCATGGTCATGGTGGACGGGAAGCCTTTCCGGATCATGGGACCCGAATGGCGCCGCGTCCCGGCCCTGGCCCAGACGGCGGTCCGAGTCTATCCGACACGGACGGTATATTCGTTCTCGGGCGCCGGCGTCGAGGTGACGCTGATCTTTCTTTCGCCGCTCCTGGTCAACGACCTGGACATCATGTCCCGGCCGGTGACCTATGTGACTTTCGATGTCCGCTCCGCCGACAATCAGCCTCACGCCGTGTCCTTTTATTATGATGCTTGCGCCGAAATCGCCGTCAACAGCGCGGACCAGAAGGTCATCTGGTCGCGCTTCCAGATCGGGGACATCCAGGCCCTTTCCTTCGGATCCAAGGACCAACCGGTGCTTGAAAGAAAAGGAGACGACCTGCGTATCGACTGGGGTTACTTTTATCTCGCGGCGATGAACCAACCGGGATTGATAAGCGCCTTTGCTACCGACAGGGAAAGCCGGGCAGCCTTCATCCAGAACGGCCGCCTGCCCGCGCGCGACGACTTGCGGATGCCGCGCGCGGTGGCCGAGGGATATCCGATGGCGGCCTTCGCCTTCGACCTGGGCCAGGTCGGCGACAAGCCGGTCTCGCGGTGGCTGATGCTGGCCTACGACGACCAGTTCTCCATCGAATATTTCTACCGGAAGCTGAGGCCTTACTGGCGGAAGGGCGGTTGGGAAGCGGCCGACCTGCTCGACGCGGCGGCCAAGGATTACGAGCCGCTGACGCAGCGATGCCGCGCCTTCGACGAGGCTCTCCTCGCCGACATGAACAAAGCCGGCGGCGAGAAATTCGCGGCCCTGGCCGTGCTCGCTTACCGCCAGTCGATCGCCGCTCACAAGCTGGCGGCCGACATCGATGGAACGCCGCTCTTCTTCCCCAAGGAGAATTTCAGCAACGGCTGTATTTCGACCGTGGACGTCATCTATCCGGAGGCGCCCATGTATCTGCTGATGAATACGGAGCTCATGCGGGCCCTGATGACGCCGGTGTTCGAATACGCGCGGGGAGCGGAATGGAAATTCCCGTTCGCGCCGCACGACCTCGGGACCTATCCCAAGGCCAACGGCCAGGTCTACGGGGGAGGGGCGAAGACCGAGGAGAACCAGATGCCGGTCGAGGAGAGCGGTAACATGCTGTTGATGACGGCGGCGCTGGTCAAGATCGAGAACAAAACGGATTACGCCGTGAAATATTGGCCGCTCCTCCAACGCTGGGCGGAATATTTGAAGGATAAGGGACTAGACCCGGAGAACCAGCTCTGCACCGACGATTTCGCCGGGCACCTGGCCCACAACGCCAACCTCTCGATCAAGGCGATTCTGGCGCTTCGGGGATACGCGTATCTGTGCGAGAGGACCGGCAAAAAAGCCGAGGCGCAGCTCTATAAAAAGACATCTGAGGATTTCGCCAAGAAATGGGTGACGATGGCCGACGACGGCGATCATTATAAGCTGGCGTTCGACAAACCCGGCACATGGAGCCAGAAATACAACCTGGTCTGGGACAAGATATTGGGATTTAATCTGTTCCCGCCCGACGTGGCCCGCAAGGAGATGGCGTTCTACAAGAAGAGCCAGTTGGCTTTCGGGCTTCCGCTGGACAACCGGAAGACCTACACGAAGCTCGTATGGGTTCTGTGGACGGCGACGCTGGCCGAAACGGCCGGCGATTTCGCGGCGCTCATCGACCCGGTCTTCGAATGGCTCAATAAAACGCCGACCCGGGTTCCGCTCACGGATTGGTACTGGACCGATTCGGGCAAGCAAGCGGGATTCCAGGCGCGGCCGGTCGTCGGGGGCGTACTGATCAAAATGCTGGCCGACCCGGCGCTGGTAAAGAAGTGGGGAGGCAAGGAGAAACGATGAAAAATTCAACGTGGATTCTCATCATCGCCCTGGCCGTCCTGGCCGGGTGCGCAAAAATGGCCAAAGAGGAAGTGAAAGGGATCATGTTCAAGGACGATGTCGCCTTCTTAAAACAGCACACCCAGGTCGTGGTCTTGTCGGATGAAAGCGGGCAGGCCCAGGTGGCCGTCAACCCGGACCTCCAGGGGCGGGTCATGACGAGCACGGCCGGCGGCGACGTCGGAACGAGCTTCGGCTGGATCAACAGAGAACTGCTCGCCTCGAAGCAGAACAACATCCACATGAACGCCTTCGGCGGCGAGGACCGCTTCTGGCTCGGTCCGGAGGGAGGGCAGTTTTCGATCTTCTTCAAGAAGGACGCGCCGTTCAACCTCGACTATTGGTTCACGCCGCCGCCGATCAACGAGGGCGGTTATGACGTCGCCGTCCAGGACAAAAGCCGCATTCACCTCAAGAAAGCGATGCGCCTGGTGAATTATTCCGGGACGGAATTCGATCTGGAGCTGAACCGCGAAGTGCGCCTGCTGTCGCCGAAACAGGTCCTCGCCCTCGGCATCGCCGTTCCTCCCGCCGTGAAGACCGTCGCCTGTCAGTCCGACAACAAAATCACGAATACCGGCCCGAAGGCTTGGACGAAGGAGACCGGCCTCCTCTCGATCTGGATCCTCGGCATGTTCAACCCCTCACCCGAGACGACCATCGTCGTCCCGTTCAAGGCCGGTCCCGAAGCCGATCTCGGCGCGGTCGTCAACGATACGTATTTCGGCAAGGTCCCGGCGGACCGCCTGGTCGCTAAGGACGGCGTCCTCTTCTTCAGCGGCGACGGCAAATACCGGAGCAAGATCGGCATCTCGCCGAAGCGGGTCAAGCCGTTCGCCGGAAGCTACGACGCGGCCAGCCGCGTGCTGACCATCGTCCATCTGACGATTCCCGAGGGCGCGACGGATTACGTGAATTCAATGTGGGAGATCCAGAAGAACCCGTTCGGAGGCGACGTCGTCAACAGCTACAACGACGGGCCGGCCGCGCCAGGCGCTAAACCGCTCGGGCCGTTCTACGAACTGGAGTCGTCGTCCCCCGCGGCCTCTCTCAAGCCGGGAGATACGCTGAGCCATGTCCACACGACCATGCATTTTCAAGGCGAGGAAAAAGCGCTGGACGAGATCGCCAAGCAGGTGCTGGGCGTCGGGATCGAAGAGATCAAGTCCGCGCTGAAAAAATAAGAGCAAAAATGGGGTCGCGTCTACATTTTTCAATTTTTTCCGGCCGATTGTAGACGCGACCCCGTCCTATGATAAATCGTGGAAGGTGATGATGAGGCCTCCCTGAGGCCCGAGGCTGCCGGCCGTGCAGAGGAAGTGACGATCATCGAAACGGACCTCTTCGGTGACGAGACCTCCGCCCGTCCTCGCCCGTTCGATGAATTCCTGGATCTTGGGTCTCCGGATGACCTCCCAGTGGAACTTGCCCTCCGGTTTTTTCTCCCCGATCAGGTCCTTAAAGCCGGCGTTGGCCATGGTGATCTTGCCGTCCTTGTCCATGACGACGAGCCCTTCCCGGATCGAAGCGATCACTTGGGCCAGCTCTTCCTTTTGCCGGGAGACCTCCTTAAAAAGCTGATGAACCTGGACCGTCATTGAGTTGAACGCGCTGCCCAGCTCTTTGAATTCGTCCTTGTTCAGGATCGTGACGCGGGTCTGGAAATTCCCCCCGGCGACCTGGCGGGCGGCCCCGGTCAATTTGCGGATGGGCCGGGTGAAGTGGAGCGAGAACAACAGGGCTAAAAGCAGCGCGCCGAAGGCTGTGATGAGAACGGCCCGTCCGATGGTCATGGTAAGGCTGTGGAGCAGGACATCGATATTCTTCATGAACAGGCTCATCCGCAGAACGCCGAGAACACGGCCGTCTTTTTCAATGGGCAGGCCGACATAGAGCATTTTTTCTTCGGCAGTGATGCTGTAGCGGAGGGATTTGCCGGTCTTTCCTTCCAGCGCCTCGGCCACCTCCGGCCGATAGCGGTGGTTCTCCATTTGGGCCGGATCTTTCTCCGTGTCGGCCAGGACGAGACCCTGAGGATCGATCACTGTGACGCGGGCATGAATGTCCTTGCCGATCTTTTTGAGAAAGGCGTCCAGGCCCTTCGTGTCCCCGCTCTCGATCATCGGAAAGACGTTGACGTTCAAGGCCCGGCCCTGGTATTCCAGCTCCTGAGCCAGCGTTCCCTCATAATGGCGGCGGATCTGGGCGAAAGAGAGGAGGACGATCAGCACGCTGAAAGCCAGGATGATGACGACGTAGCCGCCGAACACCTTCAAAAAAATGGGCTTTTTCATTCTTCGATGCTATTTTACTTTGACTATCAATAGATTCCAATGGGCCAGGTCGATCTTTTGATTCTGGCCGATGGCCCGGCCGGTGAGAATATCGACGCCGCTTTCGGAGTAATAAACGAACGTCTGTCTCTTGTCCGAGAAATTGTAATAAAAATGGAGCGGTTTTCCGTCCGCGGCGGCGGCGTGCTTGGTTTTGACTGCGGCGGGGAGGGAGCTGTCCGCGAGAGATATCCCGGCGAGCTTGAGCGTCTCGAACATGATCTTTTCCTGGAGCGTATCAGATAAATAAGTGCCTTCATAGGTCAGAGTGCCTTGGCCGAAGGCGTTTCTGGTGGCAGCCGGATATTTCCCGAAGAAGGGGTGATCGTAATAAGCGAGTGGTTTCGCTTTTTCCGGAATGAGGAATTCGGCCCAAACGGAGGCTTTGTTCTCGGCGCCCGCTTTGTACGGATCGCCTCGCAAGGCCAAGGGCTTCGTCAGGTTCGAGAACTCCTGATAATAGAAGCCGGCGGCTTCACGCAGCGGTCCCGGGGCCAGGCTCCAGCGCACGGTCGAATTCTCGTTGCAGAACCCGCTCTTGAACGACATCAGGACATGCCCTCCGTTCTTGACATACGCCGCCAGGCGGCCGAGAAGATCATCGCTCGCGATATAGAGCGTCGGGACGATGATCAGGCTGTAATCCTCAAAATGGGGATTCTGGGGAAAAATGAAATCCGCCTCGACATTTAACTTATACAGCATTTTGTAAAATTGATTCAGGACGGTCCAATAATTGACGGTCTTATCGAACGGCATGAAGGTGAGGCCGTTGTTCGAGTCCAGGCTGTAGAGGACGGCGGCCTTGTTCTTTTTCTTCAGGCCGGCGAGCTCGGGTCCCGCTTTTTTCAGGTCCTGGGCGATGCGGCTTACCTCGGCGTAAACGCGGTTCGGCTCTAGGTCGTGGGCGAGCACGCCTTTCCAATAGGTCTCCTGCCCGTAATGGAGTGAGTGCCAATGCCAGTAGGCGACGAGCTCGGCTCCGCTGCCGATATTGGCGAACGCGCATAAGCGCAATTGTCCGTCGTAGGGCGGGAACTGGGCGTCCGAGCTCCAGCCGATGGTCTGGGCGTTAGTCTCCGTGACGAGATAGCCGCCGCCCTTGAGCGAGCGGGCGAAGTCGCCCATCAGGGCGATCTCGTAACCCGTCAGTTGGTCCTGCATGCCGTGGTAGATGTTGATCGACGGGACGTCGAGGGCTTTGGCGATCTCGAACGGGTCGACATCGCCGGGGATTCCGGCAAAATCGTGGCTGACGAATTGGTCGGGCCGTTTCAGCTCGTTGACGATCTTCGCCTGCCATCCCAAAAAGTCGGCGGCGATCTTCTGCTGGAACCGCTCCCATTCGAGCTTGTAGCCGGGATTGAGGATGCCGTCGCGCGGCGGCAATTCGTCGAAGCCGCGGATGTTCTGCCCCCAGTAGTTCAATCCCCAGGCTTTGTTGAGCGCCTCGGCCGTCCCGAATTTCTTCTTCAGCTCCTCGCGGAACATCCGTTGAACGGGCTTGTCCGCCGTCCCGGACGGATGCGTTTCGTTGTCGAGCTGATAGCCGATGACCGCGGGATGGTTCCGGAAGCGGGCGACGAGCTTGCGGATGACGCGCTCGGCATAAAAGCGGTAGGTCGGATGGGTCAGGTCGGTCATCTGGCGCAGGCCGTAGGAATAGCGATTCTGATTGATCTGTTTGACCTGGATCTCGGGATGCTTTTTAAAGAGCCAGGCCGGGATGGAATAGGTCGGCGTACCAAGGATGACCTTGATCCTGGCTTTATCGAGCCGGTCGAGGACGCGCTCGAGCCAGGAGAAATCAAATTTGCCCTCCTCGGGCTCCATGACCCCCCAAGTCGATTCGCCGACGCGGACGAACGAGATCCCCGCCTTCTCCATCAGCCGGACGTCCTGTTCGAGCCGCTCATAGGGCATGTATTCCAGGTAATAGGACGCGCCGTAGAGGATCCTCTTGAATTGGGGAGCGGGGCTCGCTGAATATGAGATGATGTTAAAAAGAATAAGTATCGCCGACAAAACGACAAATCTTGTGGAGATTTTTTGCGTCATGAGAAATTCCCTCTGGACTCCATTTTAGCCAAAACAGTGAGAATGGAAAGCGGGCGTTCAAATCGCTATGAGGCGTGCGTGAGCTTGTGCAGGGCCTTCCCGAACCGTTCGATCTCCTCGAGCGTGTTGTAGTGGACGGCGCCGGCGCGGACCATGCCGCCCGACTCTTCGAGGCCCAGACGCTTCGTCACTTCCAGGGCGTAATAATTGCCGTTCCAGACGTAAATGCCTTCGATGTCCAATTTCTCCGAGACCTGGCGCGGGGTGATTCCCTTGAGGCGGAATGAAAAGGTGGGAACGCGGGCGGCGAACCTATTTTCGTCGGTCAGCCCATAAATCGTGATTCCCGGAGTCTCGCGAAGAATCTTGAACAAGGCTTTGCTGAGGTTAGCCTCGTAGGCGCGGATGGTCGCCATGGCTTGCTTCAGGTGGAGGGCGCGGCCTTTGAAGATCTGGTCGAATTCGGCGAGATGATCCTTCCCGAACTGCCGGCCGACCCATTCGAGATACTCGAGCGTTCCGAGCAATCCGGCGATCGCCTCGTGGTTCTGAGTTCCCGTCTCGAATTTGCCGGGCAATGAGTCGTGGGCGGGGCGGACCTTGTAGGCGAAAAGCTCGTCGAGCAGGTCAAAGCGGCCGTAGAGGATGCCGAGGTGAGGGCCGAAGAACTTGTAGGCGGAGCAGACGAGGAAATCGCAACCCAAGGCCCGGACGTCGATCGGGCCGTGCGGCGCGAAATGGACGGCGTCGATAAAGACGAGGGCGCCGGCCTGATGGGCGAGCGTCGTGATCTCGGCGACGGGATTGATCGTGCCCAGCGCGTTCGAAGCGTAGCCCACGGCGACGAGTTTGGGGCGCTTCTCAAGCGCCGCCCTGAGGCTGTCCATGTCGAGCGTGCCGTCCTCGGGCCGGAACTCGACCCAGTTGACCTTCAGCCCCCGGTCCTGGGCGATCAGAAGCCAAGGGGAGATATTGGCATCGTGGTCGAGGCGGGTGACGACGATCTCGTCCCCGGGCTGAAAGCGGCGGGCTAGCGAGCGGCTCAGGTGGAACGTCAGGCTGGTCATGTTCTGGCCGAAGATGATCTCTTCGGGGCGGGCGGCGTTGAGGAACTCGGCCATGGCCGTCCGCGCCTTGAGGATGAGGGCGTCCGATTCGCGGCTCGTCTTGAACGCGCCTTCATGGTTGGAGTTGTGGTCGATCAGGTATTCCAGGATGCGGTCCAGGCAGTTCTTGACGGCCTGGGTCCCGCCGGGATTGTCGAGGAAAAGGGCTCCCGCGTGAAGGGCGGGAAATTGGTGCCGGATCTTGGCCGGGTCAAGGGTCATGATGGACTCCTGAGGATTCAAACATGTTCCTCGTCGATCTTCTGGACGAACTTCTCCAGGTCGTCCTCGATCTGAAGGGCCGTCCGTTCGTAGACCTCGATCCCCAGGCCGCAGGGGTCCGGGACCTCCCAGCCGAAGAGCTTGTCCTTGGGGATCTCTTTCATCTCGCTCAGCCGCATGAAGACAAGAGAATCCATGGCGATGATGTAATCGTAGTTCGCCAGAGGGAACTCGAGGATGTGCCGGGGCCTATGACCGGATAAATTGACCCCGTAGAATTCGCTGAGGATCAAAGCGGTCTCGGGGAAGATGGGGCCCGTCCCGGGCGCGATCCCGGCGCTGTCGGCCTGGATCATCCCGCCGTAAGCGACCCGGGCGATGGCCTCCGCCATCGGGCTGCGGCAGAGATTGGCCAGACAGACGAAGAGGATCTTGATCGGCTTCGCCTGTGTCTTGTTCATAGCCTTAGTCCTCCCGAGAGTTATATCCAGGGATGCCGTCAAAGTCAAGAATAGCCGGAGCCGTGCGGGACATGGTTGACCGCCCATCCCTTCTCAGCGATAATTAGCCCATGAAGACACTCTTGTTTCTTTTAAGCATTTCGGGGATCTTGGGACTGACCGGGATGGCCGCGGCGCAGGACAAGCCGCTCGAGACCGTCCCGTCCGTCGATCTCCAGAAATATCTGGGCCGATGGTACGAGATCTCCTCGTTTCCCCAGCGCTTTCAAAAAGGCTGCCACTGCACGGTCGCGGAATATTCGATGGAAAAGGACTTCGTCCGCGTCATCAATACCTGCCGGAAAGACGGCCCGGAGGGAAAGGAGAGCCGGGCCAAGGGCAAAGCGTTCGTCGTTAAGGGAAGCAACAACGCCAAGCTCCGCGTCCAGTTCTTCTGGCCGTTCCGCGGCGATTACTGGATCATCGACCTGGCCGAGGACTACAGCTTCGCGGTCGTCGGAGCGCCGGACCGGGATTATCTCTGGATCCTGAGCCGGACGCCGCAGATGGACGAGGGGCTCTATCAGGAGATCGTCAAGCGCTGCGCGGATAAAGGCTTCGACATCAACAGACTGGTCAAGACCGACCAGACCTGCGCCGGCCGCTGAGATATTAATGGGGACCCTAGGCTACGTCCCCAATTAAAAAGGGGAACGTGGTATGGTGTCCCTCGCTACGCTTCCTATGCGATGCCGCGGATCGTTTCGAGGAATTTTCGCACTTCGTCGATCGTCAAGAATCCGTCGCGGTTCGTATCGATCATCTGAAAGATGCGCGGCCTAGGGAATTCCTCGGGTGTGAGCTTGCCGTCCTTATTTTTGTCGAGCCGGTCGAACCACGCCTTTTCCTGACCCGGCTGGGGAAGGGCGGCCCGCTGGTTGGCCGTGAGCTTGGCGCCGGGAGCGGACTGAGCGGTTCGGGGGGCCGGTTTCCATTTCGGCTCGGCCAGCCCGGCGTTCCAGGCATCATAGAGAGCCTGGAGCTTTTTCACCTCCTCGGGCCGGTCCTTCGCCAGGTTCTTGCTCTCCCCCGGATCGTTGACGACGTCGTAGAGGCCGCCCTGTTCGGCCTGCCCCGACCAGACGAGCTTGAGGTTGCCGTGCCGGACCGCCCTTTGATTAGCGAACATCCGCCAATAGAGCGTTTCGTGCGGCGCTCCGGTTTTCGCGCCGGTCAGGTAAGGGACGACGTCGACCCCGTCGAGCTTCCAGGTCGGCTCGGCCGCGGCGCCGGCGGCGGCCGCAACGGTTGGATGGATGTCGAGCGAGATCACGGGCCGGTCGTCCACCTTCCCCGCGGGCAGCGTCCCTTTCCACTGCATCATGAACGGGATGCGGATGCCGCCCTCGAGCGCCTGGGCTTTGAAGCCGCGGAGCGGAGCGTTCGACGAAGTCGTCTGCTGGGTGGGGCCGCCGTTGTCGCTGAGAAAGATAACGAGGGTTTTTTCTTCGAGAGCGTGCTCCCGGAGCTTCGCCAAAATCCGGCCGATCGCGTCGTCCATGGCCGAGAGCATAGCGGCGTGTGTTCGGCGGAGGTCATCTTTGATGTTCTTGAACCGGTCGAGATATTTCTGGCCGGCTTCCATTGGGGCGTGGACGGCGTTGAAGGGGAGGTAGACGAAGAACGTTTCGCTATTGTGGCGGTCGATGAACGATAGGGTTTCGCGGGCCAGGGCGTCGGTCAGATACTCCTTTTCTTCGACGGGCTGGGTGCCGCGCTGAATCGAGCCGTCGTTCATCTGCCGGCTGCCCGGCGTGTAAGAATGGGCGCCGCCCAGGAACCCGTAGAATTCGTCGAAGCCGCGCTTCAGCGGATGGAACTGAGATTCGAATCCCAGGTGCCATTTGCCGAACATGCCCGTGACGTATCCGAGCTTCTTCAGCCGCTCGGCGATCGTCGGCTCATCAAGAGAGAGACCGAAACCCGGCTGGGCCTGGTTGATCGGGCCGGGATTGGTCTCATGGCCGAAGCGCTGCTGGTAGCGGCCGGTCATGAGCCCCGCCCGCGTCGGGGAGCAGAGCGGCGCCGAGACATATCCGTGGGTGAACCGGACGCCGTTGCGGGCGATGGAATCGACGGATGGCGTGGGAATGTCGGCGCATCCCTGGACGCCGACGCCGGCATAGCCGAGGTCGTCGGCCAAAATGAGGACGATATTGGGTTTTTGGCCGGGGGGGGCGGTTTCGGCGGCCCGGGCGACCTGCCAGAGCTCGCCTCGGGCAAGAAAGGCGGCGGCTGTGCCTTTCCCGAGGGTGTCAATAAATGCGCGTCGTTTCATGCGGGCTCCTCATTCAAGGGAAGGTCTAGCGATATTTTAGACAATATTCGGCTAAAAGTATTGGCATAAATATCACGGTCCGGAGTATCGTGTCCCCCTCGGCGGATATTTTGTGTTAAAATGACCCCCGCGCGAGGGTGCCTATGAAAGAAACTCTGCTCCGCCGGATACCGGCGGTCGATTCTTTGCTCGGCGAGGCGGCCGGTCAAAACCTTATCGGACGATTCGGCCGGGAAGCGTTCTTGAAAGAATGTCGGGCCGCGCTCGACGACCTGCGCAGCGAAATTCTCGAGGATAAAATCCCGGCGTCCGCCGAAGAGTCGCTGTCCAAGGAGAATGTTTACCGCCGGATCGAGCGCCGGCTGGAAGAAAAATTCGCGGCCGGCCTGCATAAAGCCGTCAACGCGACCGGCATCCTCATGCATTCCGGTCTCGGCCGGGCCGTCCTCTCCGCTCCCGCCCGGCAGGCCCTCGACGAAGTTTTTCGGGGCTATTGCACCCTGGCCCTCGACCTCGAAACAGGCCGCCGCGGCCAGCGCGACGCGCGCGTCAGCCGCCTCCTGGCCGAACTGACCGGCGCCGAGGCCGCAACCCTCGTCAACAACAACGCCGCGGCCACGGTCCTCATCCTCCACGCCCTGGCCAAAGGCAAAGAGGTCATCGTCTCGCGCGGCCAGCTAGTCGAGATCGGCGGCTCGTTCCGCATGCCCGACGTCATGAGCACAAGCGGCGCCATTTTACGCGAGGTCGGGACGACCAACAAAACGCACCTTCGCGATTACGCCGAAGCCATCGGTCCCGCCACCGGGGCCATCCTGCGGGTCCATCACAGCAACTACCGGATCGTCGGTTTCGCCGCCGAGCCCGAGATCGAAGAGCTTGTCGAGCTCGGGGCCAAGCACGGCATTCCCGTCATCGACGACCTCGGCAGCGGGGCGCTCGTCGATCTCCAGGAGTTCGGCCTGCAGACCGAGCCGATGATCGCGCGCAGCATCAAGGCCGGCGTCGATGTCGCCTGTTTCAGCGGCGACAAGCTCATCGGCGGCCCGCAGTCCGGGCTCATCGTCGGGAAAGCGGACGCCGTCAACCGCATCAAGAAAGACCCCCTGGCCCGGGCCTTCCGCTGCGGCAAATTGACGATCGCCGCCATGGAGGCCACGCTCAAGCTGTTTCTCCGGCCGGAGACGCTCAAAGAGCAGCATCCGTTTTATCGCATGCTGTCCTGGAATCTCGAGGAGCTCCAGCGCCGGGCCCGGCGCGTCGAACGTGATCTCAAAAAACGGCTCCCGCCCGAGGTCCAGATCTCCGTGGTCGATGACGGCTCCCAGGTCGGGAGCGGCTCCGCGCCGGTCGAGACCATCCCCACGAAATGCCTGTCCGTCAAAACCTCCAAGATGGGGCCGGACGAGATGGCCCGAGCCCTTCGCCTCGGGAAACCGCCGGTCTTCTCGCGCATCCACAAGGACGCGGTCTTGTTCGATTTCCGGACTATCCAGCCCGACGAGGACAAGGTCGTGGAAGAAGCGATCAGCGGACTATTCGCTCAAAAATGATCGACCTCGAAAAACGCCGCCGGGTCATGGGCCGCTCGATCAAGCTCGGCCACTGCATCTGCAATCCTAAAGAGCCCTGCCCCTGCGATCTCTTCAAGCAGAAGAACATCTGTCTCTGCGCGGGGGAGCGCGAGGATGACGCCGCCGAGGACGCTCCGCTGACTCGGTTCGTGGAGAACGCCGGCTGCGCCTCCAAGATCAGCCAGAACGATCTGAAGCTCGCCCTCGCCGGCCTGCCCCACGTCTTCGACCCCAAGGTTTTAGTCGGCGCGGAGTCCTGCGATGATGCGGGCGTCTACAAGCTAAGCGACAAGCTGGCCCTGGTCCAGACCGTGGATGTCTTCACGCCGTGCGTCGATGACGCCTACGTCTTCGGGCAGATCGCGGCGGCCAACTCCGTGAGCGATGTCTATGCCATGGGCGGAACGCCCTTGACGGCGCTGTCCATTGTCGCTTTTCCCATCGAAAAACTCAGCCCGAGGATCATGAACCGGATGCTCCAGGGCGGGATCGATAAGCTCAACGAGGCCGGGACGGTCGTCATCGGCGGCCACAGCATCAAGGATAAAGAAATCAAGTTCGGCTTTGCCGTCACGGGCGTCATCCATCCCAAAAAGATCATCCGCAACGATAGAGCCAGGCCGGGCGACGTCCTCATCCTCACCAAACCGATCGGCACGGGGGCCATTTGTTTCGCCGCGCAGCTCAAAAAAGCGAAAAAACCCTGGCGCGAGCAGATCGCCCGGTCCATGACCGAGCTCAACAAAGCGGCCGCGGAGGTCATGATAGAGGCGGGAGTGCGTTGCGCGACCGACGTCACCGGATTCGGCCTCGCGGGGCACTTGAGCGAGATCGCCGCGCAGAGCGCCGTCACGGCCGAAGTCTATGCCGGGTCGATCCCCGTTTTCGACGGCGTTATGGAGTGTTTCCGCAAAGGGATCATCTCCGGCGCGGTCGAACGAAACCGGGAATCCTCGGCCAAATTCGTCGAAAAGGCCGCGGACGTCGGCGAGGACCTCGAGACGCTCATCTACGACGCCCAGACTTCGGGCGGACTGCTCATGTGCGTGCCCCAACGGAAAGCCGCGGCCGTCCTCAAGGAGCTGAAGAAGAAGGGCGCCAAAAAAGCGGCGGTCATCGGACGAATTACAGGTAGGTCCGAGGGCCGGATCATCCTCAAAAAATGACCGAAAAAGAACATCTCATCGTCGGGACCGCCGGTCACATCGACCACGGCAAAAGCTCCCTGGTCAAAGCCCTGACCGGGATTGATCCCGACACGCTTCCCGAAGAGAAGGAGCGCGGCCTGACCATCGAGCTGGGCTTCGTCTTCATGGATGTCCCGGAGTATGAAAAGCAGATCGTCTTCATCGATGTTCCCGGCCACGAGAAGTTCGTCAGGACCATGGTCGCCGGCGCGAGCAGCATCGACGTCGTGCTGTTCATCATCGCCGCCGACGAGGGGATCTCGGTCCAGACGCGCGAGCACTTCGACATCCTTCAGCTCCTTCGTGTGAAAGAAGGGATCATTGCCCTGACCAAGTCCGACCTCGTTGACGCCGACCAGCTCGAAAAACTCGGCGGCGAAGTCGGAGCGTTCGTCCAGGGCACGTTTCTGGAGGGGGCGCCCGTCATCCCGGTCTCGTCCCTCACGGGGTCGGGCCTTGCCGAGATCAAAGCCGCCCTCATGGCCGCCGGCCGGTGCGTTTGCCGGCGAGAGGACTGCGGCTACTTTCGCCTGCCGGTGGACCGCGTCTTCGTCATGCACGGCTTCGGCACGGTCATCGCCGGGACGGTCCTCTCGGGTGGGATCAAGACCGGCGACAGGATCGAAATCCTGCCCGAGCGGATCGAGACCAAGGTCCGCGGAGTCCAGGTCCACAAAGAGAAGAGAGACGCTTCGGGGCTCGGCAAGCGCACCGCGCTCAACCTCCACGACGTCGATAAAACACTGCTGCGGCGCGGGCAGTGCGCCGTAGCGCCGGGATTGATCACCCCGGCGACGCGCCTCGATGCCCGTCTTCATCTTTTGAACTCAACACGATCGGCGGGGGAGACGTCCTCGACATCGCCCCGCCGCGGCACAAACGGTTCGACGCCGCGGCGCTCGCCGGCATCCGCCGTTTCGAGGGCGCGCCGGAAGAGGCCGTCGAGCAGTTTTTCAGGAAAACGCCGGACAAATCGCGGACCGCGGAGGAGGCCTCCTTCGCCCTATGGACCGGATTAAAAGCCGTCCAGGACGCCATTCAAAAGCTCGTTGATGGCGGCCGCTTGAAGAAAATCGCGGCGGAAAAAGAGACGCGATATGTCGTCGCCGATACTTGGCCGCCGCTGACGCAAAAGGCGCTCGCGGCCGTCAAAAAATATTTCGCGGCCAATCCCCACCGGCCGTTTATGCCCCTGGCCGACCTCCATTCCTCCATGTCCGGCGCGGCCGACGAGCCGATGTTCAAGACGGCCGTCGATGAGCTGGCCGGGAGCGGCGCCGTCCTCCGCAAGGAAGGCGGCCTGACCCTTCCGGGTTTCGAAGCGAGGCTGGAGTCGAAAGACCAGGAGTTGGCCGACCGCGTCGAGGCCATTTTCCGGAAGGCTGGTTTCGAGCCGCCGCTCGAAGAGGATGTCTGCCGCGAGCTGCGGCTTCCGCTCAATCAGTTCCGCAAGGTCCTCGGCACGCTTTTTCAGCAGGGGAAGCTCGTCCGGCTCGATCCCAAGGTCATCTACCATCGAACGGCCTTCGATAAAGCAAGGGCCTTGGTTCTGGAATATCTGCGCATAAAGCGGACGATCACCATCGCCGAGACGAAGGACATCCTCCGCGTGTCGCGCAAATACGCCTGCGCCGTCCTCGAGTATTTGGATAAAGCCCAAATCACCCGGAGAAACGGGGACGTCCATGTGCTGAAATAGACGGGATAAATTTTAGAGGAACTCCTCGCGAGAATAGAGCGTGACCTTTATCTCGCCTGCAGCGAAGGCCGGGGCTCAGACGAAACAGTCCTTGTCGTAGCCGATCTTGATGAGCTCGATCTTTTGGGGGTCGGCGGTGCCGAGATGGTATTTGCTGTCGGCGATGGCGATGTGCTTGGCCGGGGGGTTCAGCGGGCGGTCTTCGGCGAAAAAATCCCGGCGAATCGCCTCGATGATGCGCAGTCCGGTGGCGTCGACGGCGACCGGATCGAATCCCAGCATGAGACCGTAGTATTTCCAGACATATTTGGGATTGAAGCTGTGGGGACCGAAGCTGTGGAATTGCGGCGTGAACATCACCAGGACATTCAACCGGGTTTTGCCCTTGACCACCGGCAGGTCCCAGATCGAGGCCAAGTCGGCGCAAGAATCGGGGTGGATGGAAATAGGCTCGGGAATGAACATGATATAGTTCTTGATCAGCGAACCGACCCCCGCCCAATGGTGTGAGCGCATCGGCCGGGCGTTGATCAATGCGGTGGCCCTCTGGAAGACCGGGTTTTGCAGGACGCCCAGGTCGTCGACGCTGATGTCGGCTTCCTTGACGCCGACCTCCATGATCCGCATCTTGAGGGAGGTCTCGACCTCGGCGGTCGTGCGCAGATAGGCCCAGCGGTTGTTTTTAATGCCGACGACGTCGCCGGGCTTGATGATCGTTTTCCAGGCGCTCTGCGGATCGGGCTTGCCGGTCAGGGCCTTGATGCCGGTATCGAGCATTTCCTGCACCACGGCATATTTGGGGCTGCCGTTTTCATCAAGGACGTTGAGGTCGCGCACCAGGACGACCCGGCTCCTACCGCTCTTGATGGGAGCGATCGTCTCCTGTCCGGAGAGCCGCAGCCTCGTGCCGAGGGCGGCGGCCGAAGCGCCTATGATGAATTGCCGTCTGTTGATCAATTTTCCCGGCTTCATTTTAACCTCCGTATCATTCCTTGATTTTGGCGAATATGGCCCGGACGGTCGGCGTATCCGGAGCGTTGAAAACGATACTGACCAGATTGCCCCGGCGCTGCAGGCCCGTCCAGCGGCCCTCTTTTGTCCGGCGCAGTCCATCCGCGGCGCCGTCCAGGAGCTTTTGCCGGAATTGCCCGCCGGCCGCTTCGGCCCCGGCGGCATCAGGGTATTGGACCAGCAGCAGGAAAAAAGCGGCGCCGGCCTGCCGGTATTTGCCCAGGGCCGCCGGCGTGTCGTTGCCGATATTCAAGACATTCTCATTGGAGACAAAAAGAAAGCTGTTCAGCCAGATGTAATGGTGGAAATAGTGAACGGTCTCGGGGAGCAGGTTTTCCGCCGGGAGCCGGGCGATAATCGGCGGCAGAGCCCCCTCGCTCTTGATCGCGCCGGCGATCGTCCGGCCCAACTTAAAGACGACTTCCTTTTTTTCCGCGGTTTCCGGATAGGCGAGGATCGAAACGTAATAGCGGTCTTTCCAGAAGGTCAGCAGGCCGGCGGCATACTCACAACCTTGGCCGAACCGGTCGTCGATCGATTCCCGCGAATGGGCGAAGACGCCGAAAGCGTCAGGGCCGGAGCCCATGTCGAAGATGTCGACCGCGATCTCGTTGTCGGCGGCATCCTTGTATTTAATGGACAGGGCATTCTTGAAGTTGTATGAGAGGTAAAGTTCAGCGCCGCCGTCGATATATTTCGACAGATTCTCGGGCGTATAAAGGTCGGGTGCTCCAGCTTTTTTCCAGTCGGCGATGGTCTCCGGCAATTTTTGGTAAAACTCGTCGATGTTATCCGGCATGGCGGTCATCCCCAATGAGCCCATAAATAGAATGAAAAAAATGAAACCGGCGACAGGCGGATGGTTCTTGATCATCGGCAAGGCGATCTTTCCTTCAGCGGATCATATAGTAGCAAATTTGGAGAAGAATTCAAAAACAGGGTTCAACGGCCACGGATCGGCGGGCCTTCATCTCAGGCCTGCCCGGGCGGCGATGACCGTATTGTAAAACGGTTCATCTTTCCTTAAGATGGTGGTGGCTATTATTTTGAATCGAAATTCCATACGGAAGGATCTCTTCGGGAGGGACCGATGAAAAAAGTCGGGTTGTGGATCGCGACGTGTGTGATTCTGCTGCCCCTTTTCTCCGCCGGCCAAGGCTCCGAAAAAAAGGAAAGACCTTTGTCGCCGAGCGAAAAGATGGACAAGCTGTTCGATTTTTGGAACCGGCTGGATCAGCCCGGCTTTGCCGTAGTCGTGGTCAAGGAAGGCCAGGTCCTTTATCAAAAAGTGTTCGGCCTGGCCTGTCAGGAGCACGGCGTCGCCATTACCCCGAACACGGTCTTTAATATCGCCACCGCGGCGAAGCCTTTCGTGGGCCAGGCCGTCGCCTTGCTCGAGAAACAGGGCAAACTGTCGCTGGATGATGATGTCCGCAAACATATCCCGGAATTCCCCGATTTCTCGATCCCGGTCAAGCTGCGCCACCTGCTCTTCCAAACCAGCGGATTGAGGGACTGGCTGTCGGTGCTTCAGCTGAGCGGCCGGGACAAAGAGGAGGTCACCTTCGAGCAGGTGCTTAAGATCGTCAAGGCTCAGAAGCAACCCGCGTTTCCCCCCGGCGACCGCTTCCAGGACTCCAATACCAATTACGACCTGCTGGCGGAAACGATCAAACGCGTCAGCGGCCGACCGTTCTCCGACTGGTCCTGGGAAAACATCTTCAAGCCCTTGAAAATGACCAGGACCCAGTTTCGCGACAACTACCGCTCGATCCTTGACGACCAGGCCTTCACCTATAACTTCACCCGCCGGGAATACTTGAGGGGCATCGACAATTTGTCCCTGGCCGGGTCGCATTCACTTTTTGCCTCGATCGCCGACCTGTCCAAGTGGCTGCTCAACCTGGAGACCGGTCAGGTGGGCGGCCAAGACATCGTCGCCAAGATGTTCACGGCCGGCCGGCTGAACAACGGCCAAAGTTCCGGCTTCGGCTACGGCTTGAAGATCGAGACCGGGCCGGGACGGCCGCAGGTCTCCCAAACGGGGAATTGGGCCGGCTCCGGGGCGGTCCTGGCATACTTCCCCGACCTGAAGTTCGGATTCGCCCTGCTCGCTAACTGGGACTACACTCCGGTGGATGGATTCGTCCAGGGCATCATCGAGAGTTATCTTCCGGCCGCGGCCGAACCGGAGAAGAAGAGTCCGCCGACAGAGGCAAAAAAGGCGGTCAAGGTCAGCCCGGAAAAGCTGGACTCATACGCCGGCGATTACCGCCTGGCGCCGGGCCAGGTCTTTGCGATCAGCCGCGCGGGAGACCATCTGATCCTCAGTGTTCCCGGGGCTAAATTTCCCCTGACCGCCCTGTCGGAAACCGAATTTTTGTTGGCCGTCGCCGATGCCAGGATCACCTTTCAAAAAAACAAGGAAGGGAAAGTTCAACAATTTGTCTGGAAACAGGGCGGAGACGAGCAGACCGCCCCCAAGATCGTGCTCGTGAAACCGACCCCGCAGGAGCTTCAGGAATTTGCCGGCTCCTTTTTCAACGCCGAGCTGGACCTCCGCTATGCCGTTGAGCTGCGCGGCGACACGCTGATCGTCAAGGCTCCGGGGCAGAACGATATCCGGCTGGCGCCTGACGAAAAAGATCATTTTACCACCAGCTCGCGCGTTCTCCCGATGGTGATTTTTCAGCGGGACGGGCAAAACCGGGTGATAGGATTCATCATCGACAGCGATCCTGTCCGCGATCTGGTTTTCAAGAAGAATTCACTTCCGACCGGAAATTGATTCTTCCGCCCCCAGGCTTTCTTTGTGATATAATAATTTTGTGAAGCGCGCGAATAAAGCGAAAGGGATTCTTCTTCTCAAAACCTCGGACGAGGGCCGAGAGATCGAATTTGAACTGGCTTTTTTGCAAGCTCTGACCCCGCGTCAACGATTTCTTCTCATGGAACGCAAGAGCCGGGAGATGAAGGCTTCGCTTCGACGACATGGCCACGGAACGCCTCCTTCAATATCTAAAAGAAGCTAAGGCCGTCTTCGTCATTATCGGAGCGACGGCCTTTCCGGCGTATGGTTATGCCCGCGCGACGCTGGACATCGATTTTTTCGTCAAACCGACTCGGGCCAATATCCGGAGAGTCATGAAAGCCCTCCGCCGGTTCGGCTACGATCTGGCCGATTTCGACGAAAACGACTTCCTGACCCATAAGGTCCTTATCCGGCAATACGTTCTTGAGACGGATATCCACCCTTTCGTGAAAGGCATTTCTTTTAAAGAGATTTGGAAAAATAAGATCCCCGGCAAGATTGGAAAGAGAGACGTTTTTTTCCCTTCGCTCGAGGATATGATCCGGATGAAGAAGGCCGCCGGCCGTCCTAAAGATCAGGAAGACCTGAAATTCTTAAGGAAGCTGCTGGAAGCAATAAAGGCCGATTGACGACCTGCATCATTTATTTCGGTGACAGAAGAATCCATCCCCTGTAACAAGAGCTATAAACAAATAACGTTCCAATACACATCGGGTTGGGAATTTGTTTTTGAACTTGTGTTAAAATATCCGCGCCGGGAGGGCATGGGGTCTGGTGGCCCCTTTGGACTTCAAATCCGAAAACGCGGATTGAGCTATTTTCTTTATAATCAGTAAATTCTCTTATTTATCAATAATTTATGGATTCTTTTTGGTTCCTCTGAGTTCCCCAAGGTTCCTATAAGTTCCCCATGAATATTCACAAATTATGCACACTTTTGTGTCGTAAGATGTATAGGGCTGGAGATCCCTTTCTTCCATCTTATCTAAGCTACAGAATCGTCCTTGCGCTCTGGCTTTCGACCTCGCAAGCCAGGTTCCGTCGGACGCTAGGAATCTATAATTCGTAGTCTTTTTCCCCCTCGACGAGCGGCCACTCCTTAAGCATGCCGAAAAAATCGCCGGCATCCCTGCCGGTTTTCGGCACTATCTTCGTCTTAGGTTCATTCAGAGTCCATTGAGGAAACGGCCATAATTCGGAGTCCAATGGCCGGGACGCCCAGGGATTATGCCAGAGTACGGGATTGGTTTTTGCAATGTTTCCCCAGGACAAATCGCTGAGAACGACTATGCCGCTTACTCGCGTGTTCCGAGGGCCCTCGCGACCCCGTAAGACGCCATTTGAAGCCCGGGTGAGCTCGTCATGCGTTTTTCCGCCCGGGGCGAAGTAAGCAGTAACTTGCTCGTCTCCGAAAAGAGCATCCATTATCATGTGAGGTTCATTGCTGAAAACGCTCAATACGTTAATGGCGATCAAGTAAGGCATATTCAAGTTGCCGTACTTCGTGGCCTTTTCCTCTATCGCATTCCGAATCCATTCGTCTTCGTTGCATTGATGAAAGGGGATGAAGTGCATGCCGATCGGTCTTACTCCCGGTTTTCCACGTAGCTGCGGCGACTTAGGTATTGCTTGAAAAGCGACTTTCCAGCCCTCTTTTTCCACTATCAGCGTCGGCAAATTCTCTAAACCGGCGGATTTCATTTTCGCGCCGATTTCATCGGGATTTAGCTTTGGCAACCATCTTTCGATAGCTCCTCTCCATTTCCTCCCCGGCGGGGCTTTAATCGCGGATTTTTCTACGTTGACGCCGATGAAAAAATTGGGGGAATCCACCCTATCGATGGTTTCATAAACTTCGTTTTTCCTTTTATCAGCCGCTGTTTCTTCTGAAGGACCGGCCGCAAGTGTGGCCTCCAGATAAAATGAGGGAATCTCTTCTCTGTAGACGAGAAATTCCGGCTTCGTGGAAATCGTAGGGATTGTGGGATGTGTTTCGATCCGATAACCCAGGCGCGAGACGAGCGCGTGCAAGTATAATTCGAAGAAAGCGCCTTTGTGTTGGATGTTATCGGGAGAGCGAAACCTCGCCCTCAACTCGTGTCGGCTTTCTTGAGGATAATTCGAATACCAATTTTCCAAAAGTTCCCTTATTCTCGCCATTGATGGACGAGAAGATCGATTCAGGTAATTAAAAAGCGGTTCCGTGTGTCCATGGAGCCCCATAAAATCGCGTTCGATTTCATCGAATAGCATAATATCTGCCTAATGTGCTTAGTATAAATCTAGATTTCCGGGACTGCAACGTTAGCGCTTACCTCTCCTCTCCGCATTCCGCAAATCGCGTTTCTTGATTTCCGTTGACATCGGCTTCGAGCTTTCATTCTCTGCCTGGGAAAAAAAGTCCTCGGGTCTGTGGAGCTCACTATGTCTCAAGCGGCTATTTGAAGAGGCTTATGATGGCTCCCATTTTGCGAACATTAGTTGACACGACCCATCCAGTACGGCAACGAAGAATCGCCTCGCGTCATAAAGTACAGAATAGCGGAATAGCGCGGTCTGAAAACCAGGGTCATTTGTCAACGTAGTGCTGTCTTTGCGATATCCTTAATGATGTCTCGACCGATTCGGCGCTTTAACGGAGTTCTAGGACAACAAGCCTGGGATAGAGATCGTATGGGGAGCTTGAGATTAAAATCCTCGAATTTTGAGCGGACAAGAATTCCGGATAGAAATCGAAGGCTGGGAAATCCGGCTCCTTGACTAACCACTCGCCAACCAGGCGATAGAGCGTCGTTCTCCGGCTTAGCGGACTATCCAAGAGTCCCTGAGGCTCGGGCGTGAATTGCTGCCGGGTCACAAGCACATAAATATTTCCGGCGCACTCGAATGGCTGGGCGTAATTCCAAAGACGCGTCTTTTGGAAATTCTGACCCCAACGGATATTTTTAAAGGGAATATATTTTTCCGGAAGAGCTAGCGTTTTTTGCCAACTCCCGGTTTTAAGGTCATAAGCCTGTAATCCCATGAGGTCGCCCGGACAGGTCCAGACAATCCCTTCCCTGACGACGAATCTCTGAAATCCGGTGAAGTAGTCTTTGTTTGTCACCGCGAATTCCTTCTCGAATTTATGTTCGCGGATCGCATAGACTTTCAGATTGGCATAGCTCTTCTGCCCGAAGGGAAGCCCATCGACAAAAAGGAGGCGATCGTCATCAAGGAAGTCGAAATAGCCGAACATCTGTTTCGGGAGAGGATGAATGTGTACGAAATTCCCGGTGCCGTCGAATTCCTTGATTTGAAAGCCGTTCTGGTGAAGGACGAAAATACGCTTTCCGTCGGGGCTGACTCTCAAGCGAAGGGGATTCTGGGCTTCCCCCGGACCCTGGCCCGGACGGAGGAACCGGCCGCGGAATCGGCCGGAAGGGGCAAAAACTTTGATGCCGGCCTCTTTGTAATCGAGCGCGTAGATGTTCCCTTCCAAATCGAAATCCGCCGACAAAATAGAGGAGAACATGTAGGGTTTATCTTCGTCCTTCTTAGCCTCCGAAAGGCCAATCGAGGTCGCGATAACGAACTGGGGTCGTTTTTCACTCGAACTATCTTTTTGCGGCTGCGCGATCGTAGAAAGAACCGCAGTGAGCATGATGGTGACGCTCATCTTAGTGAAAGTTATCATTTCAGCTTCCTTATAATGAATACGCGTTTCACGGCTATATCGTTTAGGGAAAATGTTGACATCGATTCATAGCCGGGATTATCTTTTTCGGATGAAGTGTGGTCTCGATTCCGAGGATGACTCGAGCGCCCCGTCTCAATGACCGCTTCCTCCGCCTCCACCCTTCAAGGAAATTCTCGATCTCGGATCGAAGGTTGGGAACCCGGCCGCAACCTAAACGGTCCTCGGCCACGAGGCGTAATACATAACGGGAGGAAATCCTATGAGAAAGAAGGCAATTGCCGCGGCGGCTTTGTCGGCGACGATCTTCGTCTCTGCGGCGACGGCGCAAGTCCGGCCTCTCGCCGACGTCTACAAAACCGGACGGGTGAAACTCATCGAGGAAATCCGGGTCTCGGATCGTGCGCTTCCTGAGGGTATCGTTTTTCAAAGTCCCGGGGGAGTGGCTGTCGATGACAAGGGCCGGGTTTATGTCGCCGACTTCGATGCCCACCACCTCAAGGTCTTCGGAGCCGACGGCAAGTTCCTCCGGACCATCGGCCGGAAAGGACAGGGACCCGGCGATTTCCAGGGGCCGGCGTCTGTCGAGATCGGCGGCGGGCGGATCTATATCTGGGAGTCTACGAACCGCCGGATCTCGGTTTTCGATGCCGAGGGAAAATTCATCGCTTCGACGCCGTTCAATCCCGGTGCCTTCGGCGCGTTTATCAGGATGAGAGCCCTTCCGGACGACCGGCTGGTTGTTTATTACGAGCGGGGTCTCGCCGAAGGATCCATGACTAGCGTTCCCGACGGCCAAGATCGCGTCGTTGAGCTTCTCTCGGCCGAAGCCAAGCCGATGAGGACGCTCTATGAGCGGAAGGTCCGTTCCAGTCGCCTGGCCTGGGTCGCCGAACTCAGCCGTTATGTCAGGGTTCCGTTCCCCTACCATCCCGCCGTCGCCATGGACGTCACCCCGGCCGGCCTCGTAGCCGTGGGGCTCAACGACAAAAATGGGTTCGAAGTCCTTGACCCCGACCAAGGGCGTCTGGCCGCGTTCTCCCGGCCTTATCAGCCCGTCAGGCTGACCGAGAAGGATAAGCAGGACCATTTCGGCCGATTCAGGATGACGGTCTTCAAAGACAACGTCAAGACGGTCCTGCCCAAACCCCCGGAGTATATCGTGAAAAACACCGAATTTCCCGACGTCCTTCCAGCTTTTCGGGGCCTCGTCGCCGACGGTGAAGGCTTCCTCTGGGTCCACGTTTATGTGGAGAGCCGGGCCACCAACGTCTTCGACATCTTCGACCTTAAAAACGGCTTCCTTGCCCGGATTTCGGTCGAAGGGGCGTCCGTCGGCTATGATTTTACCAGTTCTTTGTCGAATAGATTCGCCGGCGGGGCGCTATGGATGATCGAGCGGGACGAGGACGGGTATATCTCCCTCGTGAAATATCGTCTCGCCTCCGCCCGGTAGCGCTTCCGGGCGCCGCTCCGGGACGATGAATCCAGCTCGATAAAGCTGTTGCGGAGAACGGATGAAGGCCGTGGCCCTCATCGCCGTCTTCACATTTTCTTTAAAAAGTTGAAATGAGGACAAAATACCGAGATGTGATAAAATATCAATTTCGGGAGGGCATGGGGTCTGGTGGCCCCTCTGGACTTCAAATCCA
>JAPKZI010000011.1 GCA_026393865.1 Candidatus Aminicenantota bacterium | reverse complement strand
ATGACCGTGAGCGGACGATGGCCATGAATCTGGGATTGGCCCTCGACGATATGGCCGTGGCTCCGGAGATCTACCGCCGGGCCAAGGAGCGGGGCATCGGCGCCTGGCTCCCGCTCTAGACTTTATCTTTCCAGCGCCACCACTTCAGCTTTTCCGGATCATGCTTTTTGCGCGAGGCGTAATAGACCGCGCAGCGCAGGACATAGAGAGCGCAGCGATCGACGGGACCGCCCTCCCGTTCGCCGAGCGCCTGGTAGAGAGCTTCGGGATCGCGGCCCCGAAGATCGGCCACCGACCGGATGCCGAGCTTCCATAGGTTCGCGGCGATCTTCGGCCCGACGCCGGGGATGGTCTGGAGTTCTTTGAGCGAAGATTTTCTCGATGCCGTCATTTTGTCCGCTCCTTCCGAAATTGGGGTCGCGTCTACAATTTGCGGTTTTAGAAAGCGTAAATTGGAGACGCGACCCCATATTTTATTTTAAAATACATACCAGAGCCTCTAAAAAAGGTCAATCGAAGCATGCGTCGTCCGGCGAGGTTTGCTATAATAACGCCGGCTATGACTCTCAGGGAGGAGGGCGGCATGGAGATCATCGACCTCGACGAAAAGCATCTCGGCGATTTTCTGGTCTGTCTCGAGCCCTGGTCTGAGGAGATGAAGGATGCGGGGGATCACAAAGCGCTTTGGCGCCGGCGTATGAAGGACAAAGGGCTTCGGATCAAAGTGGCCGTGGACGGAGATAAAACTCTCGGCATGATCCAATATGTTCCCATCGAACACGGATTCGCCGAAGGCCGGGACGCTTATTTCGTCCATTGCATTTGGGTCCACGGATACAAGCAAGGTGTCGGCAATCATCAGAAGCGAGGGATCGGCAAGGCGCTGCTCAAAGCCGCCGAAGAAGACGCGGCAGCACGCGGCGCCAAGGGCATGGCCGCCTGGGGGATCTCCCTGCCGTTCTTCATGAAGGCCTCGTGGTTTAAGAAACAGGGATATGTCAAAGTCGATAAAACCAGCATCCAAATCCTCATGTGGAAACCATTCGTGAAAGAGGCGGTGACGCCGAAATGGATCAAGGAGAAAAAGCGTCCGCAGGGGAAAGAAGGGATTGTCGTTGTCACATCCTTCTTCAACGGCTGGTGCCCGGGGATGAACATGACCTTCGAGCGGGCGAAACGGGCGGCCGCCGAGTTCGGCGACAAAGTGGAGTTTCAGGCCATTCCCACGATCGACCGCGACGTTTTCCTGGAATGGGGGATTCCCGACGCCCTCTTTATCGACGGCAAGAACGTCCGGACGGGGCCGCCTCCGTCCTTCGAAAAAATCCATAAAAAGATCATGAAAAAAGTCAAACGGCTAAAAAAATAGCGATTCTTTTCAACCTCGGACGAGCTTAGGGGAGAAATGGGCTTGAATATTTTCGGAAAGGCGCTCGCCGTCGGCCCTCTCGTCCACGACGATGGACGGGCGCGAATCGAGGCCGTGGTCGAACCGATCAAAGGCGGCCATAAGATCACGGGCACGGTCAAAGGACGGCCGGGGACGATCGAAATCTTCCGAGCTCCCGCTCCCGGCGAATTCCTGGCCAACAATTGGCAGTCCTGGGGTCCGATGCAGAGGTTGACGCCCGGCCAGAAATTCGAGGGCCTCGAGGAGCGGATGAAGAACCAGGGCCGATTCGTCTTCACGCCTATTCCCGAGATCGCCCAAGCGCGGCTCGTCAGCGACTATTTTTTCGCCTGGGAAGGCGGACTCGCCGGATTCCTGACGTCGATGGTCGCCCATCCCTATTTCACGATCGAAGGCGGCGAGGTCGCCGGCTATCTCGAATATTTCGGGACTCCGCTGGAGGACCCCGTTCCGCTGGAACCGTTCATCCTCCTGGAGGGACATCCGGTCGAACTGCTCTTCGAGGAATACGCGGTCCGGGCGGCGATCGAGAACAACGTCCGGGTGAATCCCTGGAACCCGGTCGGCTGGTCGAGCTGGTATCAGTATTTCACCGGCCTGCGAATGGCGGACGTCGAGAAGAATCTCCGCCTCGCCCGCCCCAACTTCCCCTTCGAGGTCTTTCAAATCGACGACGGTTTCGAGTCGGACATCGGGGACTGGCTCAGCCCCAAAGAGGGCTTCGCCTCTCTCCCCGAGCTGGCCCGTCTCATCCGCGATCACGGTTTTCATGCCGGGATCTGGACAGCCCCGTTCAGCGCGGCCGAGACATCGGAGCTGTTCGCCCGGCATCCGGATTGGATGGTCTCGGACATCGGTTTGCCCAAGGTCTGTTATCGCGGCTGGAAAAAGGACATATATGCCCTGGACACCTCCAACCCCCGGGTCATGAACTGGCTCTACGAAACCTTCACCGCCCTGAAAAAGATGGGCTTCGACTACTTTAAGATCGATTTCGTTTTTTCCGCGGCCATGCCCGGGGTGAGATCGCGGAGGGTCAGCCCGGTCCAGGCCTATCGTCAGGGCCTGGACGTCATCCGGCAGGCGGTCGGGGACGCCTTCATCCTCGGCTGCGGCGCCCCGCTTCTCCCGTCGATCGGCCTCGTCGACGGGATGCGCGTCGGTGAGGACACCGCGCCGTTCTGGGATTCCTCTAAAGCGCCTCTCCACGGCGTGAACGCCTATTACGCGCTCCGAAATTCCATCCTCCGCTCGTTCATGCACAAGAAGTGGTGGCTCAATGATCCCGACTGTCTTTTGCTCCGGTGCCGGGACATCGAGCTGACTGACAATGAGAAGGAATTGTACGCCCGAACGGCCGGCGCGCTGGACAACATGATCATCGAAAGCGATGACTTGGAGCTCGTGGACGAGTGGGGCCGGAGCCTTCTCCAGGAAGCGGTCCGGCTTAGGGGCGGCCACGTCCGCGTGCGCGGTCTCATGAGCGATGACCTTTATGTCATCGATTCCTGGGGCGGACCGGCCGGGATCTTC
Source organism: Candidatus Aminicenantota bacterium (assembly GCA_026393865.1). GTDB lineage: Bacteria > Acidobacteriota > Aminicenantia > Aminicenantales > UBA4085 > JAPKZI01. The sequence continues at coordinate 7,501 of JAPKZI010000011.1, read as the reverse complement.
CGCTACGCGGCGAACCTTTCGGACCGGCAGAGGTCTTTGGACGGCCTCGATATCCCGTCCCGAACGGGAGTTTTCATCAAACCGTAAATTTATGAAGGGCTCTCTTCCTTGCTGATACACCACACTAGGGATCAACGGTCCGTGGCCGTCGGCGTCAGGATGAGGCTGATGTGGTCGTCGTAGGTCTGGACGTAGAGCTTGCGGCCTCGATCGTCCGTGGCTTCGAAATAATTCTCCATCGGGCGCTTCACGTCCTTATAAACAGGGCTGCCGGCGAAGGCGGCGTGAACGGCCTGGAATCTTTGGCGGGCTTCGGCCGGTGTCGCGTAGCGGAGGATGATGATCTTGAACTTGTCCTGTTCGGCCGCCATTCCCTCTTTGAAGCGGAAGACGTCCTGCGGAAAAAAGGTGTGGATGTTGTTGAGTGCTAGAAGCCCGCGGAAATAGATGAGCCGCGAAGCCGCCGCCCATTCCTTGGGGAGGATCTCCATTAAGGCCGGCCGGCTTCCCTTCAGCGGCATCCGCGCGTTCACCGCTCGGGCGATCTGCAGGAGGCCCTGAACGCATTCCTGTCCGGCGTCGAATCCGGTTAGCGTCACGAGGCAGGGCCCTTTCCAGAAGTTGAGATAGTAGTCCTCGAGCCGGGCCTCCTGTCCGATCCCGTAGGGCCGGCCCTTGGGCGTCGATTTGAAGGTGAACATGCCGAAGGCGCTCTCGGGGCCGGCCATCTCGAAGATCTCGAGGGTGATGGACCGGCCTTTTTTGTCCTGGTAGTCCTGGACGACGACTTGCTTGAATCCGTATTCGCGATAGATTTCAGCCCCTCCGTCGATATAAAGAAAGAGGTCGTCTCCCTTAAAATGCTGAAAGGCCGACTTCGGCTCCCAGACCTGAAGGTCCCCGGCGGCGGGCAGAAAGGCGCGGAGGTCGAGAGAAGACACTGAGGGTGAGATCCCCGGCGCTTTTTGGGCTTGTGCGGACAAGAGCGTGAGGATGAGTCCTCCCGCTGAAAGGAGAACCCTTACGCGTCTGCAAGCATTCGTCTTCATATCTGATGGAGCGGCGGGATCGTGCCCGCGCCGTCCGATGAGTCTGAGCGGCGGGTCAAGGGACGAGCCTTCGGCTCGCCACTCGCCCGTGGCTTGTACCACGGGCGAGTACGGCGGAAATGGACCCCCGGGCGAAGCTCGGGGCCCCGGCCGCCGTGGGCGGGTCTCGGGCAGGGGCGCAGCGGGCACGACCCCGCCGGCCTCTTTTAAGCCTTGGCCTCGACCACCTTGACCTTGTTCAGGTCCATCTCGCCGAGCTTTCTCTCCCAAGCCTTCCGGATCTGGATGATTTCCGGGCCCTTCAAACCCAGGACGGTCGCGCAGTACGCGTCGACGGCGACCCGGTCCATGCCGGCGATGACCTTTCCGGGCTTGATCAGCTCCCCGGGTCCCATGGGGCCGTTCGTCCGGATGATTTCCGTGGCGTCGACGATGTTCAGCGCCGGCTTGATGACCATGTTCAGGTCGACGATGCACGTCTCGAGGTGTTCGATAGCGACCGGGTCGGTCTGCCAGTTGGGCTTGTGGAACTGGCCGCGGTTGTTCGTCGGCGCGTTCAGGCCCATGAGGTTCTTCAACGTGCCCGTGAATTTGGTCCCGGCATGGTCCTTGGTGATGGGCATGTTGATGAAGACATCATAATTGTGGAACTCGTTCATTACCATGGCTTCTTTGAGGGCCGCGGCGTTCGGGACCGGAACGGTCTTGAAATTCGCGTCCTCGCGCGGGATCAGTTTCAGGACCGCGCCTTCCTCTTTAATGACCTGGGCCAATCCCGTGCCGTCCCAATTCGGCTGGCCGAGGTAGCTGAGACAGGCGACCTCCCCGGCCCCGGCGCTCTTGCACATCCGGATGACGGTCCGCAGGATCTCGGGCTTGGTGAACGTCCAGGGATTCTTGCTCTGCACGTTCGGCAGCAGAACGACCCGGGCGTTCTTCGGCACGAACGATCCCATCCCCCCGACGAGTTCGACCGCCTTGGCCGTCATGGCCGCGTAATCGGCGCCGGTGACGACCGCCACGTCGACGGCGGCCTTGGCCCAGGCGGCCTTGGGGCCGTCGGTCAGTCCGGACAGGATGCGCTCGCCCAGAACGGCCGAAACGCCGAGCTTGGCGCCCTTGGACATGAACTCGCGTCGTCCGATCTTCGTGGCCATGATGATTCCCTCCTTTAGGATCCTCGAGACTCCCGACGAGGAGCCAAAGGTTATATAGTCCAGAAACCGGGGCCTGTCAACATCGGCGGCCGTCAGAACTCTACGGCCAGCCCCAGGCGGAAACTGCGGGGGATTTGGAGCTCGTTGGCGTAGCGCCAGCCGCCGGAGAAAACGTATTCCGAAAGCTCGCTGCCGAAATCGAGCAAGTTGAAGACCGAAAGATCGGCCTCGACCTGCCATTGGAAGAGCCTGAACTTATAACGGAGCTGAACGCTCACGTCGGACAGGAAATCCTTGCGCGGGCCGCCTTTGGTTCCGACCTCATTCTCGGCCTTGATCGTCTTGTAATAGAAGACGCGCTGGTCGTGCCGCAGGACGGTTTGGATAAAGGCGAAGGGCGTGCCGTCCCGGTATTTCAGATCGGCTCCCAAAAAGAGGTCTTTGGCCAAGAAGAACCCGAAGAAGATCTTCCCGAGATAAGCGCGGTCGCCGTCGAGCCTGCCGAAGGCGTTGATCAGCGTGTTGGGATCGGCCTGGGACTCGCTCAGGATGCCGATGTCGTTGGCCCCCGCCCCGTTGCCGAAAGCGGTCCGGCCCATGCCGATGTGGGCGAGGAACGAGAAGGAAAAGAACCAGGTCCTGTTCTCGCGGCTGTTGATCTGAAAAAGGAACTGAGCATAAAAAGGTTTCTTGGAGAACGTGTCGTTGGAGAGGACGTAGTCGCGATAGGGAGTGTCGTAAAAGAAGAGGTTCACCGAATCGACCTCCTCATAGAACCCGTAATCCTCCTTGAACCGGACCCAGTAGTTGTCGTCGATCATTTTGAACAGGCCTTTGAGACTGAGGTTGAAGGCCTTTGAGAGGGGCGTGGTCAGACTGGCCAGGAATCGCCGTTTGACCGGGATTTTGAGATCCGAGGCGGGGGAATGGAACCGTCCGCCCGTGGCGCCGAAAACCGGGCCCTCCTCGCCGGATTGATAGCGCAGATCGCCGTTCAGGTCGTTCCAGCGGTAGATGGTCCCCCAAGGCCGCCGGGTCTCCAGGAAGAAATTGACGTTCTCCCTGAGTTCGTACGGCATTTGTTCATAGGAAATGAGGATCTCCGGATTCTTGAACAGGACGAGGCCCACGTCGAAACCGGGGACCGTGAACGACAGGTTGTTCACTCCGTCCTGGAAGCGGGCTTGAGAGTGCTGAAGGAGGATTTTGGCATGCAAGGAGGACTGCGAGCTCAGAGCCAAGCTCAGCAAGGCTCCGGCTTTGAATTCCAGATTGGTGTTCCGGTAAGGCCGGCCTGGAGACCAGATGATCACGAGTTCGGGAGCTTTGTCGAAGCTCAAGGGATTGAAATCGGCCGCCCGTTCCGTTCCGTTCAGGACGGTGAGCTTGGCTTCGGAAAAAAGAGTGAATCCGTTTTTGCGACCGTTTTCCGCGGACAGGAGAGCCGCGTTCAAATCCAGACGATAGACGTCGGCGGTGAACGAACCGAACTTTTCGAAAGGGAACATGCCTTCGCCGTCGTTGTCTTTCAGGTCTTTGAGGAAGTTCGGGGCGGCCGGGGTCAGGTCCTCCATCTCCCGGAGATAGGACAAGTCGAGCGACCAGAGATTTTGTTTCAGGCGCAGGCCGGCGAAATAGGATTGCCGGTCCTTTGACCGGGTCTCTTGGGGATACCGGCCGAGCTCGGCGAGGTCATGGTCCCGGGAGAAGCCGTTGGCCGCCCCGGTCAGGAAAAGCGAGCCCTCCTTGAACCGCTGCTCGTAGGCCGCGCTCAGGAGCAGACCTTTTCCCCGCTCCCTGAACGTCCGATCGATCTCATTGAAATCGTTGAACTCCCTCCGCTCATCGAACGCGGTCAGGGCCAAAGAGAGGGCCGACGATTTTCCCTTGATGACATAGAGAAAATCCAGATCATAATCGGAAAGGATTTTGCGCCGCTCCGTGGACAAGACCGCGTTCCTTTTGGCGCTCGTGGCGTGGGGATCGACAAAAGCCGTGGCCCAGGGCACGTATCCGCCGAGGCCGGATCCGGCCGTCGAAAAGCGGATCCTGGAGAAGCTCCGGTCCCAGGACCCCGATAGAAAATGAAAGCCCTGGTCCCGGGCCATCGGGGTCTCTCCCCGAAGTTCGAACCGGGGAGCCGCGGAGAAGGGCGGGAGAAAGCCGGGCGATCCGTCGTCCAAGGCCGAGTTGATCTTGAACCCCTCATAGGACCAGTTGAACTGGTTAAAGGGATCCCCCTCGTAATAGACACGGGGGGAATCGAGGAGGGAGAATCCGTTGCTTTCCTCGATGAGGAACGTGGCGTCGGGAGCGTAATTCTCGATGAACGTGGGATAGAACGCCGCCCCCGGAAGCGAGCGGGTGAAAAAGCCGGAAAAGCTGAAGGCATTCCGGCGATAGGTGATATCTTCCTCGGCGGCGAGGGAGGCGGCCAGAGACAGGAGGAAGATCGCGCTCCAAGCGGAGATTTTCTTCATCACGCGGTCATCGCCGAAGGCAGAGCCCTATTTGCCCAGGTTTCATCATGGGAGTTCATTTTAAGTTGCCTGAAAATAACATAGGGCGTCGGGTTAGTCAAGGCGGAGTCAAGGCGATGCGGTCGGCCGACGCCCTTTACTTATCCCCTTCCTTCCTTTATTATTATAAGGTTATGTCGGAGTCGTCATGATTCGATCCACAACCATCGTTTGCGTCCGGCACAAGGGCAGCCTGGCTATCGCCGGCGACGGCCAGGTGACCATGGGCCAGACCATCATGAAACAGACGGCCAAGAAAATCCGCCGCCTGCACAAAAACCAGGTCTTGGCCGGCTTCGCCGGGGCGACCTCGGACGCCTTTGCCCTGTTCGCCCGCTTCGAAGTCAAGCTCGAGGAATACAAAGGCAACCTGTCGCGGGCGGCCATTGAGCTGGCCAAGGATTGGCGCTTGGACCGGGCCCTCCGCCGTCTCGAAGCGCTGATGATCGTCGCCGACAAGGACAGTTCGTTCCTCATCTCGGGAACGGGCGACGTGATCGAGCCGGATGACGGCATCATCGCTATCGGCTCCGGCGGCCCTTACGCCCTGGCCGCGGCTCGGGCGCTCCTCAAGCACACGGACCTGTCCGCGAAAGACATCGCCCTGGAAGCCATGAGGATCAGCGCCGGCATCTGCGTCTACACGAACGACGAGATCGCCGTCGAGGAACTGTGAATGGCTATCCCGCTGCCCCGGAGTTTCGAACGGCACGACGACAAGCCCAAGGACCGGGATACCGAGCTCACCCCGCAGGAGATCGTCGCCGAGCTCGATAAATACATCATCGGCCAGAAGGCGGCCAAAAAGGCCGTGGCCATCGCCCTCCGCAACCGTTACCGGAGACGAAGGGTCCCCCCCGACCTGGCCGATGAAATCGCGCCGAAGAACATCCTGATGATCGGTCCCACGGGGGTGGGCAAGACCGAGATCTCCCGCCGCCTGGCCAAACTGACTTCCTCACCCTTCCTCAAGATCGAGGCCAGCAAGTTCACCGAGGTCGGCTATGTCGGCCGGGACGTCGAATCCATCGTCCGGGACCTGGTCCGGATGGGCGTGGATATGGTCCGGCAGGAGAAGATCGAGGAGGTCAAGGAGAAGGCGGCGACGAACGTCGAGGAACGGCTCCTCGACATTCTCCTCCCGCCTCTCAAGCGCCGCGATGAGTCCACGACCGAGGAGGATCTCCAGCGGTTCCAGGAAACCCGGGAGAAGCTCCGCCGCCAGCTCCGCGAGGGCCTCCTCGAGGACCGTCCGGTCGAGGTCGAAGTGAAGGAAAGATCCTCCGCTCCGTTCGAGATCTTCTCGAACGCCGGCATGGAGGACATCGGCATGCAGATCCAGGAGATCATGCCCGGCCTGCTCGGAGGGAAAGCGAAACGGCGCAGGGTCAAGCTGCGCGAGGCCCGCGAATACCTGCGCGACGAGGAGCAGGGGAGGCTGATCGACATGGACCAGGTGGCCCGCCAGGCCATCGAACGCGTCGAACATTCGGGCATCGTCTTCCTGGACGAGCTGGATAAGGTCGCCGGCCGGGAGACGGGCCACGGCCCCGAAGTCAGCCGCGAGGGGGTCCAGCGGGACCTTCTGCCGATCGTCGAAGGGACGACCGTCAACACCCGCTACGGCCTGGTCAAGACCGATCATGTCCTCTTCATCGGCGCCGGCGCCTTCAATGTCGCGAAACCGTCCGACCTGATCCCCGAACTTCAAGGCCGGTTCCCAATCCGCGTCGAGCTGGCCTCCCTCAACAAGGACGACTTCGTCCGCATCCTGACCGAACCCGAGAACGCCCTGCTCAAGCAGTACGCCGCGCTGCTGGCGACCGAGGAGGTCAAGGTCGAGTTCACCGCGGACGCGATCGACGAGATCGCCCAGGTCGCCGAGGACGTCAACCGCGACGCCGAGGACATCGGCGCCCGCCGCCTCCATACGATCCTGGAAAAAGTGACGGAAGAGATCTCGTTCCAAGCGCCCAACGTCAAGTTGAAAAGCATCGTCATCGACCGCACGTATGTCCAGGACCAGCTCAAGGATATCATCAAGGACCAGGACCTGAGGCGTTTCATCCTTTGATGAAAAGAACCGGGATTTTCATATCCTTGGGGCTGACCGTCTTTCTGGTCCCGGCCTGCGGGCGGAAAGGCCCGTTGCAGCTGCCGCTCGTCCTCGTCCCGCAGAAGGTGGACACCCTGAAAGTGTTCCAGCGCGGGAGCCAGGTCCTCCTCGAATGGGCCAATCCGGAAACCACCATCGACGGGCGCCCCTTGGCCGGCCTGTCGGACATCGAAGTTTGGGTCCAAGAGATCCCGGACCAGTCCAAGTCGAAGGAGAAAGCGCCGGCCGCGGATGAATTCGGGTCCAAGGGCCGCTGTGTCGCGGTCCTCTTCCAAACGGAGAAACCGGCGCCCCGGGACAGAACCAGAGAAAACGCCCGAGCGGCCGTCCTCCCGGCGAAGAAAAAAAGCCCTGGGGCCAAAGAGCTCATTTATGAATATGGTTTATCCGAGAAAGAGCTCAAGGACGTCAAGCTCGTCTTCGCCCTGAAGGTGCGGGATGCGCGACGGAAGCGATATTCCGATTTTTCCGATCCGGTCGCCATCATCCCGCAGCCCCTGCCGATCCCGCCGTCAGACGTCCGGTCAGAGGTCTTCGCCGACCGGGTCGAGCTCCGCTGGACGGCCCCGGCCTCGAACATCGACGGCTCAAAACCGGCTTTGACCAAGGGGTATAACATTTACCGGCAGGATAAGGCGGGGGCGGTCCTCCGGCTGAATG
>JAPKZI010000041.1 GCA_026393865.1 Candidatus Aminicenantota bacterium | reverse complement strand
AAACGGCTAAAGCCAGATAGAAGAAGGCCCCCAGCCCCACGCCGACGGCCGGATTCTTTATGTTCACTTGGCCCCTTTCTATCATTGTATTCCAAACGAAAAAAAAAGCCAAGACGACCAGGAAAAGAGGGCCGCCCGAGTGAACAGGCTGAATATTTTCAAGAGAAAAATGGATGTTCTCTCCTTCTCTCAAAAATCTTACATGGCGGAGGCGAGAATGTAAACGTCCTGATACCCGGCGGGCGCGCTCTTTAATCAAACCAGATGTTGCCAAACGGAAGCGGCGGGATTAGGATAATCAACAAGGAGGACCGATGAGGATCCCGATCTATCAAGTGGACGCTTTCACCGACAAGATCTTCGGAGGCAATCCGGCCGCGGTCTGCCCCCTGGAGTCCTGGCTCCCGGCCGCGACCATGCAGGCCATCGCTGCCGAGAACAACCTGGCCGAGACCGCCTTTTTCGTTCGGGACAAGGACCGATTCGAGATCCGCTGGTTTACGCCGGCGATCGAGGTCGACCTGTGCGGACACGCCACTCTGGCCTCGGCCCACGTGGTTTTTCGGCATCTGAACTACGATAAGCCGCGGATAGCCTTCCAATCGAAGAGCGGGGAACTGAGAGCATCAACGAAGGACGGTTTGATTCATCTCGATTTCCCGGCCGCCGACCCGGTCCCAGCCGATATGCCGGAGGCCTTGGTCAAGGGATTGGGGAAAAAACCGAGGGAGGTTTTCAAGGGCCGCGACTATCTCGCCGTCTTCGATCGGGAGGCTGATATCACTTCAATTGAACCGGACTTCGCTGAGCTCGCCAAGCTCGATTGCCTGGGAATCATCGCCACGGCCAAAGGCGAGACCTGCGATTTCGTCTCGCGCTTCTTCGCCCCGCGGGCCGGCATTCCGGAGGATCCCGTCACCGGGTCCGCCCATACGCTTCTCATCCCCTTCTGGGCCGAACGCCTCGGAAAGACCGTCCTGCGCGCCGTCCAGGTCTCGAAACGCCGGGGGGAACTGTTCTGCGAGCATCTCGGCGGGCGCGTCCTGATCGGAGGCCGGGCCGTGACGTTCTTCCAGGGGACGATCGAAATTTAGCGACTAAAATCGGAGCGAAAGACAGCTCAGGCCGCCGTCAAGCGAAGACGATGGTCTCGATCTCTTCGGGTGAATCGACAAGATAGGTCGGGTTCTTCTCCCTCAAGACCTCCTTGCGATGGAATCCCCAGCTCACGGCGATGACGGCGATGTCCGCTTTCTGGCAGGCCTCGATGTCGCGGGCCTCATCGCCGACATAGACGACCTCGTTTTTGTTGAGGTCCTGCTCCTTCAACAGATGGAGGAGGGCTCGGTTCTTGCCGAAATAATTGGATTCGGTGTGGATAAAGTCGAACAGGTCCAGATTCCTGGCCTGGAGAAACTTCTGGACATTCTCCTGCGAGTTCGAAGTGAGGATCCCCAAACGGAGCCCGAAGCGCTTCAGGCCCAGGATGAGGTCACGCATCCCGGGAAAGAGAAGAACCTGATCGATCTTCTGGTAAAGCTCTTTCTGCGAGCGCAGGACCAGACGCGGCACCTTGAGGAGGGGGATCCGGAATTTCTTGAGGATCGCCAGGTTGGACATGCCCCGCAGCTCTTCGACGTCCTCGTCGGCCAGCGGCCGGATCCGCAGCTCGTCGGCGTGATCGTTGATCATGCGGATGATCGCCGCGAGCGTGTCGGCGATCGTTCCGTCGAAGTCGAAGATCAGGGTGAGATAATTGGGCGTCTTCGGCGCGGCGGGGCGCGTTTTGGTCTGTTTCTTTTCCGTCGTCATCTGAATCCATCCAAGCATTCCATTTTACCGGCTATCTTCTTTAAAGTCAATCAAAAACGGCGATAACGGGGCGCCCCGGAATTAAGGCTCGCCCAAGCCCTCGAAGAAGAAGACACTCAGGAAACCTTTTTTGGCGATTTTCGTTTATTATATTGAGGATGTCTTTTATCGAAAGGTATGGAGGATTGAAATGACAGGCTCCACCGGAAGAATTATCGGGATCGTTCTCTTGGCCTTTATCATATTGATCATTGCCTGGCCGTTGAAGCTTCTGCTGTTCGCTCCCTCGGCCGCCTTCTCCGGCCTTTTTCATAACTGGCCCTTCCATTTCGATCATCTCCGGGCGGGACATTGGCACCTCCTCGGCATCGCCGGTCTCTCGCTCGGCGCCCTGGCCATCTTCGCCCTTCTGATCGCCATCCTTGTCTGGGTATATCGCGACGCGGAAAGGCGGGGCATGAACGGCGTGCTGTGGGCCTTGGTCGTTTTCGTCGGCCATCTCGTCGGCCTGGTGATCTATTTGATCGTCCGCTCGGACCATCCGGTCCGTTCCCCATCGACGGTCGGCCCCTCTCCAACTCCCGTTCCGCCGCTCAACTGCCGGCAATGCGGAAAATTAGTAAATAAGGACCACGCCTTCTGTCCCTATTGCGGGGCGCGGATGGAGGCAGTCTGTCCCAAGTGCGCCAAGCCTGTCGAGAAAGGCTGGCTGGCATGCCCGGGCTGCGGCGAGAAACTTTAATTCCTGCAAAATTCCGGGGACGGAAAATAGCGTCCCCTTTGAGTTTTAGAGAGCTCTAAGGTTGGCCTCGATAAGCTCGATCTGGCCCTTGAGGCTCATGAGTTTCTGTCTCTCTTTTTCGACGACGTCGGCCGGTGCCAGGCTGACGAAGCTCTCATTGCCGAGCTTGGCTTCCGCCCTTTGGACGTCCTCGCCCAGTTTTCTGCGCAGGGCCTCCATTCGCTCCCGTTCCTTGATGGGATCGATCAGGCCGGCCAGATAGACCTCGATATCGCCGATGACCTGACCGACGGCCGCCGCCGGGCGGTCCAGGTCAGGGCCGATCTCGATCGATTCCAACGCGGCGATGTGAGCGACGAACCGGCTCAGGCGGCCTAAAATGGCCGCCGACCGGCCGCTCGTCTTGAACAAAGCCACGACCTTTTTCCCCGGCGGGATGCCGTGGAGGGCTCGGATCTCGCGGATCCCCCGGATGACGTTCTGGACAACGGCGAACTCCGCTTCGAGCTCATCGTCCTCCCATTCCGGCCGGGAAGAGGGCCAGGCCGCCGAGATCAGGAGCTCCGCCGGCGGAAGGCGATGCTCGATGCCGCGCTCCAGGACCTGGGCATTGAGCCGTTCCCAGAGCGTCTCGGTGATGAAAGGCACGAATGGATGGAACAGGCGCAGGACCTGGTCGAGGGCGAAGGCCAGGACCGACCGCACGATCGGCGCCGACGTTTCGTCTTTGAGGCGCGGCTTGATGATCTCGAGGTACCAGTCGCAGAGCTCGCCCCAGAAGAACTCCCGGGCGGTGCCGATAGCCGCGGACGGGTTATAAGCGCGCAGTTCGTCCGTGACCGTGGCGATGACTCTGGACAATCGCGAGAGGATCCATTTGTCCTCGGCGGCCAGTCTGTCCGGGGCGAGCGGAACGTATCCGTGTTTGCCCAGGTTCATCAGGGCGAATCGGGCCGCGTTCCAGAGCTTCGTGCAAAACGCGCGGCCGATATCGAAACGGTCGCTGATGATCTTGGCCATGGGGATGTCGGGCATGGTCCCCAGGACGTCGAATTCCTTGCCGGTCTTAGGACAGATATATGTGAAGATGCTTTGGCCGTGCTTGGCCGTGGCCAGGTCCACGAGCTCTCCGGTGAAGGGGGAAACGGCCTGCACGGGCAGACGAATGTCCTGGGTGCCTGTCTGCATGTCGCAGATGACGTAGCGCATGGCGTCGGCGCCGTATTTGTCGATGATGTCCTCGGGGTCGATGCCGTTGCCCTTGCTTTTACTCATCCGCTCGCCCTTGCCGTCCTGGATGTTGGCGTGGATGAAACAATCGGTAAAGGGCACGTTGCCGAGCAAGTAGAGTCCCATGAGCTGCATCCGGGCCACCCAAAGAGTGATGATGTCGCGGGCCGTGACCAGGCACGAGCCGGGGTAGTAATAGCTCAAGCAGTCCTCGCCGCCGGCCGCGCCGCCGAGCGGCCGCTGACCCGGGTCGAGCGCGGCCGAGGCCGGGTCGGGCCAGCCGAGCGTGCTGAACGGCCAGAGCGCGGAGCTGAACCAGGTGTCGAGGACGTCCGGGTCTTGATGGAAGCCGGCTTCGTCGAGCCTGGCCGCGAATTTTTTCTCGGCCGCCCCGTCGCGCAGCGAAACGAGGACATCAAAATCACCGGCGGGGTCCAGGGTTTGGACCCGGTCCGGTCGGCAGAGCCGGCCTTCGCTGTCGGCGATCCAGACGAACATGTCGGAATTCAGGACTCTAGGAAAAGTCGCGAGGGCCGAGGCTAGGCCTGCGCCCTTAACACCGGCCTGCCAGATGGGGATGCGGTGGCCCCACCAGAGTTGGCGGCTGATGCACCAATCCCGCTTCTCGGACAGCCAGTTTTTATATGTTCCGCCGTATCGGGCGTGATCAGGATGAAAGGTCAGTCCCAGCCCGCTCGGCGACGTCCGAACGCGGTTCGCCGCCTCGATCGCGACCTGGGCCAACCCGGCCGCGTGGAATTCGTTCTTCGTCCCGGCGCCGCAGACGATGCCGCCGTCGACGTCGCCCATGCGGATGAACCATTGCTTGGAGATATAAGGTTCGATCGGCGTCTTGGACCGGTCGGAATGGCCGATCTCGATCTCCCGGTCCTCGATGTCAGCGAGCAGGCCGCGCGTTTTGAGGTCGGCAATGACCTTCTTCCGCGCGTCGAAACGATCGAGCCCGGCATACGGCCCCGCGTTGGCGTTGAGCGAGCCGTCAGGATTGAGAATATTGAGGATGCCGAAGCTGTCCTTATGTCGTTCCCAGACGCTGTAGTCGTTGGGGTCGTGGCCGGGCGTGATCTTGACGCACCCGGAGCCGAGGGCCGGGTCGGCCCACACGTCGAGGATAAGCGGGATCTCGCGCTCGAGAAGCGGCAGAAGGACCCGTCTCCCTAGCTCGGCCATGGCCTTGAGCTTCAGGAGATGGGGGAGCTGGGTGGCCTTTCGTTCTTCGACGCGCTCGAGCTCGGATTCCATCTCGGCCCGCTCCTTCTTCGAGGCGCTCGCCATCCGCTGGCGCAAGTCCCGCGCCTGCTTTTCGAGCTCGCCGGCCGGGTCGGGATGGCAGGCGACGGCCGTGTCGCCGAGCATCGTCTCGGGACGGGTCGTGGCCACGGTGAGAAAAGCCGGTTCGCCCGGCGCCGGTTCGACGATCGGATACTTGATGTGCCAGAAATGCCCCTGGACCTTTTCATAGACGATCTCGTCGTCGGAAACGGCCGTCTGGAGCTGGCAGTCCCAGTTGACCATGCGGTTCCCGCGGAAGATCAGGCCGTCGCGGAACAGCCGGAAGAACGCTTCGCGGACGGCCCGAACGCAGACGGGATCCATGGTGAAGCGCTGGCGTTTCCAATCGCAGGAACAGCCCATGCTCTCCTGCTGGCGGATGATGCGCTCCCGGTATTCGTCCTTCCAGGCCTGGATTTTAGCGACCAGGCCTTCGCGGCCGATGTCATGGCGGGTCTTTCCTTCAAGCTCGAAGAGCCGCTTTTCGACGACCGCCTGGGTCCCGATGCCCGCGTGGTCCGTACCGGGCATCCAGAGCGTGTTGTCGCCCATCATCCGGTGCCAGCGGGTGAGCAGGTCCTGCATGACGTTGTCCATGGCGTGGCCCATGTGCAGGGCGCCGGTGACGTTGGGCAGGGGCATCATAATGACGTAGGGGTTTTTGCGGGTATCGGGGACGGCGGCGAAGGCGTCGGCCTTGAGCCAGCGGGCATAGACTTCAGCCTCGTATTTCTGGGGCTCGTAGAGCTTTGGAATGTCTTCGGGCATCGGCTAAATCCTTTAAAATGTTCCCTATACTTTTATCATATCGGAGTGCGGCTGGCAAACGGGAAGGATAGGACGGACATTGATAAAATCATGCCGCCGGAAGATCAATCAGGATATTGCACTATGTAATCCAATCGGTTACAATTGTAACCAATATGGATACAACGATCGGCAGCGGTGGAATATCCAGCATCTTGCTCGGCAAAACTCGAGGGGCGATTCTCGCCCTTCTTTTTGGCCACGTCGATGAAATGTTTTATCTCCGGCAAATTGTCCGTGCCAGCGGTTACGGTTTGGGGCCGGTGCAGCGGGAGCTTAAACTCCTGACCGACGCCCGAATCATCCGCCGCTCTGTCCGCGGCCGGCACGTCTATTTCCAGGCCGATTCACAATCGCCTATTTTCCCGGAAATCAGGAGCCTGATCACCAAGACCGCCGGAATCGGGGATACGCTGCGTCATGCGTTGTCCCCGATGGCAGGCCATATTAAGGTTGCTTTTGTTTATGGCTCAATGGCAAGAGGGGAAGAAAAACAGCGCAGCGACATCGATCTTTTAATCGTCGGCGAGGTGTCTTTTTCGGACGTAGTCATAAACCTTCAAGCTGCCCAGAAGGCTATCGGGCGGGAGGTCAACCCCACGGTCTATTCGAGCGCCGATTTACGCACAAAACTCCGAGAAAAGCACCATTTTTTAACATCTGTCCTTAAGGAGCCCAAGATATATTTGATTGGGGATGAGAATGAGCTTAGGCGATTGGCTCCGAAACGGCTGGCTCGTCGAACATAAAACCAGCCAACAGGAGATATCCGATCTTCTGGCCCTCGCGGAACGGGACCTGCGTGAATGTCAAGCCGGAGGCCTGAGTCCGGATTGGCGCTTGGCCATCGCTTATAATTCGGCCCTGCAATCCGCGGCGGCGGCCTTGGCCGCCGCCGGATATCGCGCAGCTCGCGACGGACGTCATTACCGAACTATCCAATCCCTGGCCTTAACGATTGGGGCGGGAATTGATTCGATTGCCCAACTGGATGCTTTCCGCAAGAAACGCAATATCAGCGATTATGAGCGATCGGGCTCTGTGTCGGCTCAAGAAGCAAGGGAAATGTTAGTGTTGGCAAGGTCGCTTAAGAAGACAATCGAGGATTGGCTCAAGGAGAATCATCCAAAGCTCCTCAAAAAGTGAAGATGGAGGCGCACAGCGCCGTCCGCTTTCCGTGTATTTCAGATTTCAGCTTTCGCCCGGAATAATGCTCGAGTCGCACAGGCTTTTGCTTATCTTATTGAATATTTTCCAGCAGATGCGAACCGAAAGTCAAACCGACTCCCCCGAATTTTAGGCTTTCAACTCCCGCAAATCGATCCTGGCGGAATCGCTGGACCGCGTCTTGTACGAAAAGGCCGGGAGAAAAGGTAAATTCTTATTTGTTTTATTGCGAATTTTCTTTACGTGCGCCCGCTTCCGGCCAGGTCTGACCGGGGCTTTAAGCATGGCATGTTTTTTGCTGTCTTTGAATTTAGGGACTGGGAGGTTCGTATGCTCAAAAAACTCGGATTTTCCGCCTTCGGCCTTGTTTTCCTCGCGGCGTGCGCGGTCCGAGGGCCGCTATCCCCGACGGCGATTCCCGCCGTCTCGCGGCCTGACCCCTCGGCGGCGTTGAAAACCGCCGAAGCCGGATCGCTCCTCGAACGGGGCGGGTACATTCATTTGAGGCGCGCCTTCGAGCTCTATGGCGAGGTCGACGGGCTCGTTCGGATGGACTTCTGGACAGCCGAGAAATTCCTGAGGACGTCCCTTCTTCTCGATGTTCGGGCCAAGGATCTGGGCGTCTTCAATGATTTATATTTAAAAACGGCGCGGCGATTGATTGAGGCCCATCCCGACCTGGCTCCCTACGGACCCTACGCCGATATCGCTTCCGTCCTCGAAGTGAAGATCGCCGGCGTTTTGGATGACGGTTCCGATCAGGACGTGAGGTCATCGATCGTTAAAGACCTGGCGAAGTGGGGCGAGTCCTTCAAGGCGGATGCTTGGCGTGATCCCGTCCTGGCCTCGCTTGTGGCCGCTCTGCGGATCGCCTTCCCGACGTCCGGCCGCGATTATCAGGATCTGCGGGAAGCCGGAGATCGGTTCCCCAAAAATCTCTTTTTGAAATTCCAGATATCCTCCATCCCCCCCGGTGATTTGAAGCTCTGGGAGGAGATCCAGAATGCCGATCCCGAGTATTATGAGGTCATGGCCGCGCGCGGAGAGCGGGCCTTGGCCGAAAAGAGGCTCCTCTCGGCCGAAGAAGATCTCTTGAAGGCCCATGGGGCCGTCCCGGAGTCTCCGCTTCTTCTCATCCGGCTGGCCAGCATTTATTTCGCCCTGGAGGAATACGACCAGAGCTTGGAGTTCTACCAAAAGACCCTCCGGGCGAGATCCGAGTATAAGGAAGCGGAATTGGGGCGGGCCATCAGCCTGTCCTGCTTGGGCCGCGCGGCCGAGGCCATCCCCATCCTCGAGGCGCTGATCGCGAAAGGACCCGCCCTTCGAGGCGAGTGTTATTATTGGCTGGCTTCGAACCGGCGCGAGCTGTCCGACTTGGCCGCGGCGGCCGAATCCATCGAAACCGCCAAATCCCTCCTGCGTCGCTCCCAAGTGTTCACCCTATCCGGTCTCATCGCCCTGGAAAGGTCGCTGATCGATCAGGCCGAGGAGGATTTGAAAGAAGCGATCCGGATCAATCCTTTGGACGAGGAGGCGTTCTTCAATCTCGGAAAGATCTATGCTCAAAAAATGGCTTGGAACGAGTCGGGCCTGAATTTCATGATGGCCGGATACGGCTACGAACGCGAGGAGAAGGAACTGGAGGGGATAGCTGCTCAGATCCAAGAGTCATCCATGGCCGAGGAGCGCAAGGCCAAGTTGCTGCAGCGAAAAAAATATCAGATCGAAAAAGCTCGCCTGACCAAAGCCACGGCCTACTACAACGCGGCGGCCGGATTCTACAATGCCGGCGATCTGACGCGGGCCCGCGTCTGGGCGGACAAATCCGCCTTCCATCCCTTCTTCACGGCCAAGGCCAAGGAATTCCTGATTCTGATCGACAACCGGAAGTGACCGGCCGCCGGAATTCTCAGGCTTTCAGTTCCCGCAGGTCGATCTTGTCTAAATCATCCGTGCCCAGGCCCTTCGCGGCGCAGGCGGCGACATGGGTCGATATATCCCGTTGGAAATTTGAAGGATCGGTCCAGCGATGTCGCCCCGTCACTTCTTCTGGTCTTTTCCCAGGCGCTTGAGATCTTCCGTCCAGTGCAACACCACGACGATGTCCGTCGAGCCGTTGTCCTGGCCGCTGTCCTTGACCATCAGGAATCGTTGGCCGTCGGCGGTCACGTCGTAATTGGCTGAACTGACTCCCGGAGGGCCGCAGGAGGAGCTTAGACCGTGCGAGTAGTGGCCTTCCCACAACAGGCTGGGCTTGCCGGCCTCGAATCCCCCCGCGATTTTGATCGGAACCACCATCATCTTGTCGCCGTTTCGATAGACGATCTCGCGATCGTTGCGGCAGAAGAGCGGGTCGGTCCCACCCTCGGACGACAGCTTGATCTTCCATCCGGGTCCCGGCCACGCCTGGACATAGACTTCGGGCCGGCCTTCCTCGTTGGAGCAATAGGCCACCAATTTCCCGTCGGCCGAGAACTTAGGGGACGCCTCGTCGAACTTCTTGTTCGCGAACGGGCGGGGCGTGCGATCGCCGCCCTGCAGGGGAAGGATCCAAATGTCGGAACCGGTGCCCATCGGCTCCATCCCGCCGCCCATGTCCATCGCGTCCATCTTTTGACCGGCGCTCATGTCCCCCATCTGGTTGTAGGCCAGCCAACGGCCGTCGCTCGACACGGAGACCGCGCTCTGCCGCGCGCCGACCGTCGTGAGGCGTTCCTCCGGGCGGCTTTGGTCCGAAGGCATCGACCACATGGTCATCGTTCCGGCTTTCCAGGATCGGAAGCAGATATTCTTTCCGTCCGGCATCCAGACCGGCGCGTGGCTCAACCCGTCCGTGGTCAATTTGGTCAGCACGGTCCGGGCGAAGTCCCACGTGTACAGGTTGTGTGTGGCGCCTTCGTTTTCGACGACGAGCGTTTTTCCGTCGGGGGAAACGCGCGGGAACAAATAGGAGCGGGGCGGAAGCGGCAGGGCATCCGGTTTGCCCTGGCGATCGACCCAGACCAAGGTGCGCGCTCCCCCTTCGGCGAACCCCGGGACGTAGGCCAGCGCCCCCGTGCTCGAGACGTCGAAGTAGGCCGCGCCGGTGTTCGTGCTCATCTGGACACCCTCGAGGACCTTGACCGGAAGGCCGGTCGGTTCCAGTTTTCCCCGATCGAAGGGCAGGGCATAGAGATTCCCGGCCTTGGCATAAACAATGTGGCCCGATGGAGAATAACGGGGGCAAAAGCCGCCCTGAACCAGGATCTTCCGCTCCTTGGTGCCTAGGACTTGGAGCTCGATGCGGGCATCGTTGTAGGATTCCATGCCGGCATCCACGACCGTGAAGATGATCGCTTTCCCCCCGGGCAGGATCTGCGTGTGTCGGTGGGTGAATTCGTTTTTTTTCGGGTCCAAGGCCGTCACGGGCTCTTAGGGGCCGCCGTTCTCGGGGATGCGCTGGATGGCGCCGGGATACCGTTCGGTGAAATAGATATAGCCGTCTTTGCCCCAATCGCCGCGTCCGAACATGTCCGTCCCCGTGAGCGGCACGGGTGCGCCGCCGTCGATGGCGATCTTCTTCAACGCCTGATCCATCATATCGACCATGACGACCCAGCGGCCGTCGGGAGAATAGACCGGCGCGCCCAGGGACTTTACTCCCCCCAGGGGCTTCTGGTCCAATTCCCGGATCGGCCGCTGAAAGGCTGTGGTGATCCCATCCACTTCGTAGTTGAAGGCCACGGACTCTCCATCGGGCGAGAAGATGAGGCTGGGATTCCAGCCTGGCGTCATCCGTTGGCCCGGCGGCAAAGGATGGGTGAAACGGACGATCTCCGGCGCGGGGACGCGGCGAGATCGAAGCCACGACCCGATCCCGACTGCCGATCCGAAGAGGACAAGGCCGCCCAGAGCGCCGGCGATCATCCGCCGGGTTCGCGTTTTCGGCGGGAGGGCCGCGATGGCCGTCGTCGCCCGCCCGGCGAGCGTATCTTCCAGCTCGAGCCGGGCGTCCCCGATATCGCGCAGCCGGAACCGCCGGTTTTTCTCCAGGCACCGCCGCAGCATGTGCTTGACGTTCTCCGGCACGGTCGCCGGCAGCGCGCCCCAGTCCGGATCTTTGTCCAGGACCGCCGCCAGCATCTCCGTCATGGTCTCGCCGGCGAACGTCAGCTTCCTCGTCAACATCTCGTACAACACGCATCCGAACGCCCAGATGTCCGTCCGCCGGTCCACGGGCTTGCCGCAAGCCTGTTCGGGCGACATGTACGCCGGAGTGCCCATCACAAGGCCGGGTTGCGTCATCTCGAAGGCGAATGTGGCCGTCCCGCCTTGGCTGTCGGGCGGCGAGGCCGCCTCCGCCGCCTTGGCCAGCCCGAAGTCCAGGACCTTAACGATCCCCGCGGGCGTGATCTTGACGTTGGCCGGCTTCAAGTCGCGGTGAATGATGCCTTTCTCGTGGGCCGCCTCGAGCCCCTCGGAGATCTGCCGGCAGATCTCAAGGGCTTCCTTGAGCGGCACCGGACCGCGGGCGATCCGCTCGTCCAGCGTTTCACCCGGTACGTATTCCAGCACCAGGAACTTTGTGCCGTCCGATTCCTCAAGCCCGTGGATGGCCGCGATATTGGGATGGTTCAAGGCCGCCAGTATGCGCGCTTCACGCTCGAAGCGGGCCATGCGCTCGGCGTCTCGCACGACGGAGGCGTGGAGAACTTTAATGGCGACCGTGCGCCCGAGGCGCGTATCGGTGCCCTCGTACACGACGCCCATCCCTCCCTCACCAAGCTTGGAGTCGACGCGATACTGCCCCAACGTCTTACCGAGCATGGGCAACCTCCTATCGTCAGGCGCTACTTGGCCGGGGGGCTGAGGCGCTTGAGTTCCTCGAACCAGTTCCGGACGAGGTTCAGTTCTGTGACAGGCGGGAGGTTATAGTCTTTTTTCTCCCGAATGAGGAAGCGCAGGCCGTCCGGCGTGATGTCGTAAATGCGTACCAACGATGAGCCAGTGGCGGCGAACTCGAAGAGCCGCGTCGGCGTACCGGCGGACAGATTCTGACCGGAGGAGATATCCACCTTCATCAGCTTCGTGAAATCGATGTTCCAGTAGAAGAGTTCCCGCCCATTTCTCGCCCACATTGGGGACATCCCACCCTCGCTCGAAATCGGCAGCGTCCTCTTGCCATCAGGAAAGGACCGCACGTAGACCTCGTTGCGTCCCGATTCGTTCGAGACGTAGGCCAGCCAGAGGCCGTCGGGGGAGAACTCGGGAAACGCTTCATTTGACTTGGTGGCGGCGAAGGGAATGACCTGCCGGTCCGCCATCCGAAGCACCCGGATATCCCAGCCCGTATCGCGACCCGCGTCGACAATAGCGAGGTACTTGCCATCCCGCGTCCAGGAACTTGCCCGTTGTTCGGATTCGGTCTTTCTCAGTTGCTCCATCTTTCCGCTGCCGTCCGCCGCCGCCCACCAGATTTCCGCGGGACTCGTTTTCGACCAGGCGAAGGCCACCCGTTTCCCGTCCTGCGTCCAGACCGGAGCCCCCCAGGGCTGCCCATCCGACGTCAACCTGGTCACCGTTCTTCGCTGGATATCATAGAGCCCTTGGCTGCGGTTGAGTTCACGGGTAGCGAACGCCAATTGCCGGCCGTCGGGCGACAGGCGTATCGCCATCACGGGTCTTGCGCCGAACTCCGTCCATTTCTCGGCCCGGCCGCTGCGATCGACCCAGTAGAGATCAGCGACCGGCTCCGGGAAGATCCCTCCGGAGACAGAAATCAGCGCCCCGGATTCGGACACGCTGTATTGCCCGGCGCCGGAGTTCAGGCCGTTATTGGAAGAGTTGAAGGCCTGCATGAGCCCCGCGTTGACCGTTAGGGCGGGCCCTGTGATCTCCAGCCGGTCCAGACTGAAAGGCGCCGCCATCAACGCGCCTCTCCGCACAAAGATCAAATGCCCCGTTGATACGTACCGCGCATCGGCCCCGTCTTCAATAAGGACCTTCCGTTTTCCTGTTTCGAGCGACAACCATTCAATCCGCGCCTCAACACCGGACTGAAAGGGCATCACGGTAAACATCAAGGCTTTCCCACCCGGAAGAAGATGAGGCAGACGGTGTGTCGCTTCCTTACTGACATCGACGGTTGTCAGGTTTTCCGGCGTGCCGCCGGCTGCCGATACGTATCCCAGGCCTGATCCCAATCTGCCGAAGATGATTCTCCCATCCGATCCCCAACAGATTCCGGCGGTATCCGCCCCGAGCTCACAAATCGAGCTGGGCGCTCCACCCTTCACCGCCACCTTGTTCAGTTTCCCCTTAGCCCAGAACCCGATCCACTGGCCGTCGGGAGAGAAGAACGGCATGCATGGCTCTTCGGTGCCGGGGATCACGGTCGCCTCCTCGCGGTCCAGGGGACGCCTGAAGAGCATGGCCTTGGCCATGGTCCCATCCGGGCTCGCGCTGAACACGAGAGAGCGGCCGTCGGGAGCGAGTGCGATCTCCGTCCGGAAAGGGCCAGGCGGCATTCTAGTCAACTGCCAACCGAGAGGGAGACGGATGACTTCGGGCGCGGCCGCCGCGGGCTTCGTCTGATCCAGACTCACCGGAACGCCCCTGCGCGCCGTCGCATTCGCCGCGAATGTCATCCAAAGAACCAGAACCGCCAAAAGCGGCGTGAGAATTTTCTTCCTGTTCATGTTTCCTCCCGGCTGCGTACTTATACAAACTATATAGGTTCTATAAAGATTGTCAAGTATGCGACCAGGACGCCGGTCCCTCTCCATGGCCACGGGATCGCGCGTCTCTTCGAGCCGCCCCTCCCCGCCGATCGAAACCTGATGATTTCGGCTTCTATTTTTACGGGACAATCCGTGGGAAGGGCTTGACAAGGCCGGTATCTGAGATTATTATAAAACATAAGATACATAATTAACATAATATCGCGACGGAGATGACCCAATGGATAACAGAGAAAGGAAAAAGGAAAAGAAAGAAATTAGTGGAATCGTGGTCAAAGGATATCTGAGGCCCGACGGGACCTATTACACGTCCATACCCAAGCAAATCCGGGAAGCCCTGAAGCTGAAGGGCGGCGAGCTGTTTTTGATCAAAGTGAAGCCTGAGGAAAGAAAGTTCAGCGCCAGAATCATCGACATTCCGGAAGATGAGATTGAATAAGAATACGGTTCTGCCCCGGCGCGCGGCGGGAATGATCTGAGAACGACCCATGGAACCTGGAAAAGACGTGAACGTCCGGGAGCGCGGTCCCAAGAAAGCGAAGATCCCGCGCACTGTCGTCGTGCTTGGGATCGTGAGCCTCTTCACCGACGCCGCCAGCGAGATGATCTATCCGCTGCTTCCCGTCTTCGTCGCCGCGCTCGGATCGGGACCCGTGATCCTGGGCGTCATCGAAGGCGTGGCGGAGACGACGGCCGCCTTCCTGAAGCTATTCAGCGGAATCATTTCCGACAAGCTCAAGAAGCGGAAGCTCCTCGTGCTCATCGGCTACTCCATCTCCTCTCTCGTCCGCCCCTTCACCAGCGTCGTCTCCGCATCATGGCAAATCGTATTCGTCAGGATGCTGGACCGGGTCGGCAAAGGGATCCGGACCTCTCCCCGGGACGCGATCATCGCCTCGTCGGCGCCGGAAAGCATCCGGGGCAAGTCGTTCGGCTTCCACCGGGCGATGGACCACACCGGCGCCGTCGTCGGGCCGTTTCTCGCGCTTTCCACGCTGATGATCCTGATTCTCGTCGTCGGCATGACGGATACGCTGCGGACGCTTCGCTGGACATTCGCGCTATCCATGATCCCCGGGTTGCTGGCGGTCCTCACGATCGTTTTCTTCGTCAAAGAAAAGATCGATCACGCCCCGGCCGTTCAGCCGTTCGCGTTTTCGCTCAAGCTGTTTGACAGGAACTTCCTCACCTATCTTTCCATCGTCGTCCTTTTCACGCTGGGAAACTCGTCCGATGCTTTTCTGCTCTTCCGGGTGGCGGATGCGTTTCACCAAAGCGGCGCCCTGTACTCCTTCATCCGCAAGGCCCCGGTTCTCGGCGACATGGTCGCCCGCTTCGGAGACGCCGAGGCGCAGAAGAAACTGGTGGACATCCTCTTCCTCCCCCTGGTTTGGGCTTTTTTTCACATCATCAAAGTCGCTTTCTCCACGCCTCTCGGCGCGCTCTCGGACAGGATCGGAAGGAAGCGGGCCATCCAGATCGGTTGGGGCATCTATGCCTTCGTCTATCTGTCGTTCGCCTTCCTCGACAGGTTGCCGGGCAGTTGGCAGATCACGGCCACGTTCTTTCTGTTCGCCGTCTATGCTCTCTTCTATGCGTTCAGCGAAGGCGCGGAAAAAGCTTTCGTGGCCGATGTCGTCGAACCCGATCTCCGGGGTAGCGCGTTCGGGATGTACAATTTCGCCATCGGCTTGGGAACGCTCCCGGCCAGCATCGTCTTCGGCTTGTTGTACAAGGCGTTCGGCGCTGCGGCCGCGTTCGGGACGGGAGCCGCCATCGCCGGCTTGTCCATGGTCCTGCTGGCCTTATTCGTCCGGGAGCGGCGGGTCCGGACGAGCGGCTCGGCCTGAGCCCGTTCGAGATCGATCGGATCCGACTAAGCCTTCAGCTCCCGCAAATCGATCCTGGCGGGATCGGCGGCGCCCAGGCCTTTGGCGGCGCAGGCGGCGACATGTGTCGAAATATCCCGGATGGATTCCAGATTGTGCTCCTTGCGTTTGGCCTCCAGGATATCCAATCCGATCCTGTCCATGGCCACGGGATCGCGGCTGAAGAAGATCCGGTTGTCGGTCACGATTTGGGCCCCGGCCACGCTGACGACGGAGATCTTGGCCGCTTCCCCGATATGAAGGACCATCT
The DNA here is from genome assembly GCA_026393865.1 of Candidatus Aminicenantota bacterium. Taxonomy (GTDB): domain Bacteria; phylum Acidobacteriota; class Aminicenantia; order Aminicenantales; family UBA4085; genus JAPKZI01. Next base: position 248 of record JAPKZI010000041.1, on the reverse strand, counting down.
TGTCCTTGAGGCAGGGTTTGGCCAGGATCCCGGGGATGGCTTTCGCGCAGTAATCGATATGAAAACGGACCTTATTCGTCGTCACGCCCAAAGCGATGTTCTTCGTTGCCCAGGTCACGCCGCTGTCCTCGTTGTGCTTGAGGACGGCGATGTTGATGAGCTTGGTGATGTCCTTCGTCACGATGTTGGAAAAGAACGATTTGTCCTCATCCTCGATGATCACATCATCGAACATGCCGGCGATCTCC
>JAPKZI010000058.1 GCA_026393865.1 Candidatus Aminicenantota bacterium | reverse complement strand
TCCGGCCGCGTCCTTGGTCTGGCCGGGCATGAACCCCATATAGCCGAGGTCCGCCGGCCGGCCTTCCTCAGTGAACCTGATCTCGGAGGCGTCGTTCAAAAGCTGAGCATATTTCACTTTGCCCCCGAATCCTTCGAGGCGAAGGACGCCCATCGGCCATTCGAGGACATGGACATATAGACGCCTCGCTTGGGCGTTATAAGTGAGCAGGCAGTTGGCGGGGACGCCAAAGCCGTCCGGAGCTTCGGTGCAGCCGTAAATCGACCGGCCGTGGAGATTCATCCAGTCGCCAAGGCTGCTCAGCCGCTCGAGCGCCCGGTCGTCGAACGTACCGCGGGCCGTGGGCCCGACGTTCAAGAGCAGATTCCCGCCCTTGCTGACGGTCTCGATGAGCATGACGATAAGCTGACGGACGCTCTTCCACGTCGCCTCGTCCCGGTAATAACCCCAGGACCCCGAGAATGTCTGGCAGGTCTCCCAGGGCACTTTCTTGCCGTTCATCTTGACCCACTCGCGCGGCATGAACTGCTCCGGCGTCCGGAAATCCCAGCCGCCCGGGACGTCGAGCAAATCGAGGCGGTCGTTGATGATGATGTTCGGCTGCAGCTCGCGGATCATTTTCAGCAGCTTTTCCGAATCCCAGTCGGCCCTCCCCTTCCCGTCCTTGCCCGGGAACGAAAAGTCCATAAAGAGGCAGTCGATCGTGCCGAACTGGGTCATGAGCTCGCGGACCTGATTGAACAGATACTCGCGATATTTGGCCATGTCCCTGGCCTTGGCCTTTTCCCGGTACTCCGCGTTGGCCGCCATCGGATGATTGCGGTCCACGGTGTAGTCGGGATGGTGCCAGTCGAGCAAGGAATAATAAAAGCCGACCTTGAGCCCTTCGGCCCGCATCGCCTCGACGATCGGCCGGATAAGGTCCTTGCTGTAAGGCGTCTTGGTCGCCTTGTAGTCCGTGTACTGCGTGTCCCAGAGGCAGAAGCCTTCGTGATGCTTCGTGGTGATGACGAAATACTTCAAACAGGCGGCCTTGGCCGCCCGGGCCCAATCCCGCGGGGCGTACAGGTCGGGGTTGAAATTATCGAAATATTTCTGGTATTCCGCGTCGGGGATGTGTTCGTTCGTCTTGACCCATTCGTGCCGGGCGGCGAGAGCGTAGGTCCCCCAGTGGATGAACATGCCGAAACGGGCCTCCGTCCACCATTTCATCCGGGCCTCTTTTTGGGCTTCGGTCTCCTGGGCCAGCGTGGCCGGAGCGGCCAGGGTCAATCCGAGGGCCAGAACAAGCCCGACCGCGGCCAACGCCTTTGTCCAAAGGACGATCGTTCCGTTCATCGAAACCTCCTTGAAAAAATCTCGTTATCCGATCATGGCCGATTCGTGCTCTTTTTTCAACAAGGCCAGCATGAAGGCCAGGCCGACGGCGAAGAAAACGATGATCGCCAGCACCGAATGGCGCATGCTCCCGGTCAGGGCTTCGATGACGCCGAAGCTGAACGTCCCGCCGACCGTGGCCAGCTTTTCCATGACGTCGTAGAAACTGAAGAAGGACGTATGGTCCCGGGTCGCCGGCAGCATTTTGGAATAGGTCGAGCGGGCCAACGATTGAGAGCCGCCCATGACCAGTCCGACACAGACGGCGATGAGAATGAATCCGGCGGCGTCCTTGATGAAATACGCTCCGATACAGATCAAGACCCAGATGACGATCGACAGAATGAAAGCCCTGATATTGCCCAGTTTTCCGGACAGCCGGGCGAAGAGCCACGCCCCAGCCATTCCGATCAGCTGAATGACCAGGATCGTCGCGATCAGGATCTCGGCTTTCAATCCGAGCTGCTTCTCTCCGTAGGTCGCGGCCATGAACATGACGGTCAGCAGGCCCATGGTGATGAAAAAGAATCCGGCCAGGAAGAGCTTCAGCCGCGGCTGGGTCCGAATCTGCCGCCAGACCGTCTGGAGCTCTCTGTACCCTCCGAAAAGAACGCCCCTATCCTTCCGGCGATGCCCGAAAGTGTATTTGGGCAGGCGGGCGAAGGTGATCTGGGAGAAACCCAGCCACCACAAGCATACGGTCAGGAAATAGATCTTCGCCGGCAGCAGCGGGTCCGAGATGCCGAACCAGAGCGGGTTCATGATGACGACCAGATTCACAACGAGGAGGAGAACGCTGCCGAAATAGCCCATAGCGTAGCCCCGGGCGCTGACCCGGTCCTGGTCCTCCGGCGCGGCGATGATCGGCAGGAAGGAGTTGTAGAAAACGATGCTCCCGCCGTAGCCGAGCGTGCCCAAAGCGAAGGCGATGACGCCGAGTTCGATCGTCGTTCGGTCGAAGAAGAAGAGCGCCCCGCAGGACAGCGCCCCGATCCAGGTGAAGACCTTCATGAAGGCCTTGCGCCGGCCCGTGTAATCGGCGATCGACGACAACAGCGGCGAGACCGCGGCGATGAGGAGATAGGCCGCCGCGATGGCCCAGGAATAAAGGACGGTGTTGATGATCCTCAGCCCGAAGAACTCGACCGTGAAGTCGCTTCCGGTCCGGGTGACCTGATTATAGTAAACGGGAAAAACGGCTGAGGCGATCGTCAGCTGATAGACGGAATTGGCCCAGTCATAAAGGACCCATCCGCGGATGATCCGCTTGTCTCCCTGGGGGATGGTTGAAAGCCGGGCGTCGCTCGTCACGGGAGCATACTATAATGAAACAAGGCCGGGAGGGTCAATCAGTCACGGCAGAAGGTCAGTTCTAACGCCGGACCGTCGCCGCCGGATCCACACGCAAAAGACCAAATGATCGAAGACGGCCAGGAATAGGAGAACGGCGATCTCGCCGGCGAACAGCGTCGTGTTCAGGAGCGTATGCCGCTGTTCGCCCGTGGCCTGAGACGTCCAATGCCCCCGGAGTTTGAGGAAGCGAGGCAGGAACATATGACCCGAGGATGTCGTCGTGATGCGCCGGGCCAGCAGAGAGGCGCTCCCCTGATAGATATTGATCCTCGTCTCACGGTAGGGAACGAAGAGGAGCACGAGGAGCAACAGGAAGACGAAGATCACCACGATCTTCTTTCCGCACGGATTCATGACACGACCCGCCGCATTCGCCGATTTTATCATCCGGTCCGGCCGGAGTCAAAGCCCTGAAATCCTAGTGCTTCATCTCTCTTTTAACCATGGTCGCTATCTGTTCTGGCCCATCAGAAGTACTTCTCGATCCCATAACCAAACTGTTTGTTTTGCTCCGTCATCCGAATAAGGTGCCTCAGCCGTTTTTGGAACTCCGCCGGCCGCTTTCTGGCGACATCAATCAATGCTACCCGAATGCGCTGATACGACCCGGAATATTGCTGAAAGTTCCGCCACGCCTGCTCGTTGGCTTGTAGCGCATCATTAAGAATATCGGGTGGAAACTGATACTGTTCTGCGGAGATATCCCCCAGGGTTGTCAGGACATCTTTCATCACTTTGCCCCGCGCCATCAGCCACTGCAACCTTTCCTTGTTAGGCTGCGAGTAGCCGCTTTTGGGCTTTCGAGGCGAGAACTTCTGGACCGTCCTCTCCCCGTCGAGAGTTTTGACCGTGCTGTCAATCCAGCCAAAACAGAGCGCTTCTTCAACCGCGTCATTATACGAGATGCGCGTCTTGCCCGACGGCTTACGGTAATAGACCAGCCAAATCTCTTTGTCAGTCTTGTAATGCTTTTTCAGCCAATCTCGCCACACTTTGCGATTAGGGGCGTATAACGTCTTGGTGATCTTCATGGTTGGCCTTGCGAGGGCGGGCTAACAATAATTAGACGGATCCGCGCCAGCTCATGATACCGGAAACAATGGACGAGCGGAACCCCCCACTCCAGATCACGATAAGCGGTCATCAGCGCGTCGCCGTCGCCGCAGCATCGTCGTCGTTCGCTCTTGCTCATGCTCTCTTTGTCAAAAACAGCCTCAGCCGCCGTCCATGCCGCCGTAACCTCCGCCGAACGTTTCGAAGGTATTCAATATTCGACGATCCGAACAAACCATGCGGACCGATAATATCAGAATCGGCGAAGTGGAATCCAGCCTTGACTCCGGCTGAAATCAAAATATACAATGGGCCTTGGATTTTGGCATGACCGTCCAAATCGCCGTTATCTTCGTCCTTATGATCGCCGCCTATGCCGTGGCGAAAGGCCTGAAATTATCGGTCGAGCTGAGCATCCTCGCCGCCGCCGTTACGGGCGGGATCGCCGGAGCGTTCGTCAAGACGCCGCCGCTCGGTGAACTCCCCCGCCACCTCATCGAAGGTTGTTTCCCCTACCTCGACGTCATGCTCGTTTTTTCCACGGCGACGATCTTCATGGCCATCGTCAGCGAGTCCGGCGGCGTCAATTACGTCGTTCGGGGCACGATCCGGCTCTTCTATAACGTCCGGATCCTGGCCCTCCTCGTCCTGATGATCATCGTCCTCATCCCGGGCGCGCTGACCGGCGCCGGGAGCGTCTCCCTGCTCGTCGTCGGGACACCCGTCGCCCTCGCCCTGGGCTATCTCGGTGTTCCCAAGAGAAAGGTCGCGGCCATGCTGTTCATCCTGGCCGGACTGAGCGCGGCCGCCCCGCCGGTCAACATCTGGGCGATGATCCTCTGCGCCGGGACGGCCATCCCGTATGTCGGCTTCGAGTTCACCCTGGGCATTCCCGTCCTGATCTTGGGAACCTTCACGGCGCTTTATTTCGGCTGGAAAAAAGAGGGGACGCTGAACAAACGGGCCGCCTTAGCCGCCATGCCCGAGGTCCCGGCGGGAATGACCTGGTGGCGCGTCCTCCTCCCCTTCCTTGCCTTCTTCGGCATGGTCGCGGCCTCTCGAATCTGGCCGTTCGCCACGCCGATCTTCGGATTGCCTCTCGAATTCGCCGCGGCCGCTCTGGTCGCGCTGGCTGTCAGCCCGAAAAGGATCAAGATCCTGGATCTCTCGCGGAATACCATGAAACGGCTCCTGCCCCTCCTGGCGACGATGATCGTCGTCGGCATGCTCCAACAGATTATGACCGCCACGGGAGTCCGCGGCCTGGTCTCCTTCGCCGTCATCAGCACTCCCCTTCTTTTGCTCTACGTCCTGCTGGCCGTGATCATCCCGGTCTCGGAGGGTGTCCTGACCTATGGCGCCGCGGCGATCCTAGGCATCCCCTTGATCTGGTACTTCGATTCGATCGGGCTGCACGCGACGGTGGCCATCGCCGGCCTGAGCCTGCTCTGGCCGCTGGGAGACGGACTCCCGCCGACGGCCCTCATCGGCCGGCTGAGCGTCATGGTCTCTGATTACAAGGAGTCCTATGGTTCGTTCCTGAAGGCGACCTGGCTGCCTTGGCTCGTGATCACGATCGTCGCGATCCTGATGATCGTGTTCAGCGCGAAGCTTTCTTTCCTCGTCCGGTGGAGCATGTAGCGGAGGGATGGGATGAACGTCATCATGATCCTTTATTATCTCATCACGGCCTTCATCGTGGTCATGGTCGGCTGGAACTTCATCCGCGAGAAAGAGAGCGTCAACGACATGATCCTGTATCTCCTGGTCCTCATCCCCCTCGTTCTGAGGCTTCTGAGGGTCAAATGACGACTGCGCACGGCTTTCGCGAATGGACCATCAAAGCGGTTCTGCTTGCGATCGCGGCGGTCCTCATGGTCCTCGGCGGAGTTCCCCTCTATCAACACCGCCATTCCCGAATGCCGATCGTCGCCGGGCCCGGCGTGACGAAGGTCCTTAAGCTCAGCCAATTCGTTTCGAGCCTCAAAGGCTCGCCGGCCGATACAGACATCTTCGTCCTGGAGGGCAAGGAGCCAGGCGGCAAGGTCCTGATCATGTCCAACACCCACGCCAACGAACCGGCCGGCCTGCTGGCGACCCTGATCATGGTCGAGAACGCCGTGGTCGAAAAAGGGACGCTTTATGTCATCCCCGAATTCAACGCCAGCGCCGGCCGCAACACCAAGCCGGGCGACGGCTATCCTCTCTATTTCGACATCCCGACCGAATGGGGCGCCAAGCGCTTCAGGATGGGCAACCGCGACGCCTCGCCGCTCGAACAATGGCCCGACCCGGATGTCTATATCCACTACCCGGACAAGCAGCTCTTCTCCTTTCTCGACGTGCGCAACACCAACCGGACCTGGCCGGGGCGGGCCGACGGACCGCTCATGGAGCGGGTGACGTTCGCGGCGATGGAGATGATGCGCAAGGACAAGATCGACATCGCCATCGATATGCACGGGGCAGAGACGATGTTCCCCGTCACCAATTGCATTGTCGCCCCCCAGAAATCGGCCAAGATCGCGACCCTGGTATCCATGAACGTCAAAGCCATGGAAGGCTTCGACAACCACGTCGAGCCGTCGCCGGGCAATTTCCGGGGGCTCTCGCACCGGGAGATCGGCGATTTCTCCGAGACGCTGCCGTTCCTCCTCGAAGCGCCGATCCCGTTCCTCGACCAGCCGACCGGCCCGAAGACCGTCAAGCTCCTCCTCGACGGGAAAGACCCCTTCCTCCTCAGCCTGGCCAAGAAGAAAAAGCTGTTCGTCCCTTACGACGAGAACGGCTGGCCCATGGACAAACGCGTCGGTCAGCACTGCTCGGTGGCCCTGGAGATCATCCGCCAGTATTCTAAGAAGAACCCCGACACGGCGATCAAGGTGGCCGGCATCCCCCGCTACGCGGACCTGGTCAAGACCGGGGTCGGCCATTATTTCCACGACCCGGCCAAAGCGGACAAAAAATCTATCTATGATGAATAAGACCCCGGATCCGAACTTTGTTTCGATCTAACCATTCCCCGTTAAGGAGATCCGACATGATTCGCAAAAGAACAGCGGCCCCGCTCGCGGCCCTTTTCCCTCTGTTGTCCCTGGTCCTCGTTTTTGCCTTGACGCCGGCCTCCATTCCCCGATCGGAATCCTTCGAACCTGACTTCCCCTTCGACAACTGCACGGTCATCATGGCCGGAAAGGACGCCACGCCCGACGGCTCGGTCATCACGACACATACGGCCGACTGCGGATCGTGCGACTGGACCTGGCGCAAGGTCCCGGCGGCCGACCATAAGCCCGGCGAGACCCGGAAACTCTACCACATCTCCCAGATGAAGACCTGGCCGCCCAAGGAAGGCCTGAAATGGGATATGATCAAAAAGGATTTCACCGGCGTCGAGATCCCCGAGCCGCCCCACACATATGGCTATATGCATGGCGTCTTCGGCTACATGAACGACCAACAGGTGGCTATCGGCGAATCGACGATCAGCAACCAGCGCAAGATCAACAACCCCACGCCGGCGGCCAAGACGGACATCACCATGCTCACGCTTCTGGCCATGGAGCGGGCCAAGACGGCCCGCGAGGCGATCGCCCTGATGGGTTCCCTGGCCGAGAAATACGGATACGGATTCGTCGACGGCGGCGAGATGCTGGCCGTGGCCGACGCCAAAGAGGTCTGGGTCTTCGAGATCATGCCGGCCGGGCCGCTCTGGACGCCCGAGAGCGGCAAGCCCGGAGCGGTCTGGTGCGCCCAGCGCGTTCCGGACGACCACGTCAGCGTCTGCCCCAACGAATCGCGGATCGGCGAGATCGACCCGGCCAAGCCGGATCTCTTTATGGCCTCCTCGAACGCGGTCTCTCTGGCCGTCGAGATGGGCCTCTATGACCCGAAAAGCGGCAAGCCGTTCAGCTGGAAGCACGCTTATTCCCCGGCCGAAGGCGGCGCGGCCAGCAGCCAAGGCAGGCGAGCCCGGCTGTGGCGGTTCTTTGATGTCGTCGCTCCCTCCCAGAAGTTCAAGCCCGAGACCGCCAACATGGATCTGCCCTTTTCCGTCAAACCGGACAAGAAGATTTCCGTCCAAGACGTCATGGCTTTGACCCGGGACAAGTGCGAGGGCACGACCTTCGATCCGGTCCGGGGCATCCGCGGCGGCCCGTACGCCAATCCGAATTATTACGCCGGAACGCGGACGATCGGCACGAAAGCGGCCGAATATACGACTTCTTTCAATGTCGGAGACCATTGGGAGTTGAACCGGAGCTCGGCCCGCTGGGCGTTCGATTACGCCGACTTTCATGCCCAGGTCGCTTACGCCGACGCCATCCAAGATATCAAGAAAGCCCAGCAGGAATGGGAGGTCGGCACCCTGACGAAGATCCCCGAGATCGATAAACAGGCCGCCGAACTCTACGCCAAGAGCCCGGTCAAGGCCGCCCAGCTTCTGACGAAATTCTGCAATGAGAACGCCGATAAAGTCGTGGCCGCCTGGTGGGACCTCGGCGACAAAATGCTCGTCAAGTACAACCACTTCGGCTATTACGACTCGGAGAAGCGCGGCCGAGGCCGGGGCAAACCCGCGCCGGAAATGTGGCGCAAAGCCGTCCGGATGGTCGATGTCCTGACCGAGCCGGAAACGCAACGATAAGATAAATGGAGGATAAAATGAACTTCAAAAGACACTGGCCGTTCGCCGCCCTTCTCGCAGCCCTCATGATCGTCGGCGCTTACGCGCTGGTCGCCCCGCGCCAGGCCGCCGAGGATGATCCCTTGGCCGACCTGAGTCCCGAAGCCTGCACCGTCATCATGGTCGCCAAGGGCGCCGCGGCCGACGGATCGACCATGACCACGCACACCTGCGACTGCGGGACGTGCGACTGGACCTGGCGCCACGTCCCCGCCGCCGACCACAAACCCGGCGCGACGCGCAAGATCTACCATATCGGTCAATACAAGACCTGGCCGCCCAAGGAAGGCCTGAAATGGGACCTGATCAAAAAGGATTTCACCGGCCTGGAGATACCCGAGATCCCGCATACGTATGCTTATCATCACGGCATGTTCGGGTACATGAACGAGAACCAGGTGGCGATCTCCGAATCGACGATCGGCACCGTCCGCAAACTCGTCAACAACACTCCCGCGGCCAAGATCGACCTGTCGATGCTTTCGCTCCTGGGCATGGAGCGCTCCAAAACGGCGCGTGAATGCATCCAGATCATGGGCGCTCTGGCTGAGAAATACGGCTACGGGTTCAACGACGACGGCGAGATGTTCGCCGTCTCCGATCCGAATGAGGTCTGGATCTTCGAGATCATGCCCGTCGGCCCGCTGTGGACGCCTGAAAGCGGCAAACCCGGCGCGGTCTGGTGCGCGGAGCGCATCCCCGACGACCACGTCAGCGTCTGCCCCAACGAATCGCGGATCGGCGAGATCGACCTGGCCAATAAGGAATTTTTCATGGCCTCTTCAAACGTCGTCTCCTGCGCCGTGGATAACAAGCTCTACGATCCGGCCGGCGGCAAGCCGTTCAACTGGAAACGGGCGTATTCCCCGAAGGAATACAGCGCCACGAGCAGTCAAGGGCGAGGGGCGCGCCTATGGCGATTCTACGACATCGTCGCGCCATCGCTGAAGCTCCGCCCGGACACTCTCAATATGGACCTCCCGTTTTCGGTTAAGCCCGATAAAAATCTCTCGGTTCAGGACGTGATGAACATCACCCGCGACAAGTGCTACGGCACGGTGTTCGATCCAGTCAAGGGCATCCGCGGCGGGCCGTATCAGAATCCTTATTACTGGGCCGGCACGCGCAAGATCAGCGTGGCCAACGTCGAGTACACCAGCCTCGTCCAATGCCGGAGCGGCCTGCCCAACGACATCGGCGGCATCGTCTGGCTGTCCTTCGGCCCGCAGGATACGGCCTGCTATATGCCTCTTTACGCCGGCATCACGGAGATGCCCAAATCGTTCATGATCGGCGATCATTTCGAGCTCAACCGGGCCTCGGCCCGCTGGGCGTTCGACTACACGGACTTCCACGTCCAGGTGGCCTATTCCGAGGCCATCGAGGACGTCAAGAAAGCCCAGCTCGAATACGAGGGCGGCGCCGTTCAAAAAACGGCCGAGATCGATAAGCAAGCCCAGGACCTCTACGCCAAGAACCGGGCCAAAGCCCGCGAATTCCTAACCAAGTACTGCCTGGACAACGCCAACAAGGTCGTCAACGCCTGGTGGGAATTGGGCGACAAGCTCCTCGTCAAATACAACCACTTCGGCTTTTACGACAACCAGAAGCGCAGCCGCGGGCGGGGCAAGCCCGCCCCGTCGATCTGGCAGAAGGCCGTCAGGATGGTCGACGTCCTGGTCGAACAGGAACCCCAACGATAAGAGAAAAAGGAGAAGCATCCCTATGAGAAAAAACTTTCCCGTCCTTCTCGCGGCGGTCCTGGTCTTCAGCCTGCCGTGGATCCTTTCCGGCCAGGCCCAGGTCCCCAAGGCCCAGCTTCCGGTGCTGACGACATCGGCCGGCCAAAGTAACGACGTCAACACGGTCAATGCCGTCCTCGAAGAGGCCGCCATCAAATACGACTACTGCGACGTTCCCACCGTCGAGATGGTCCAGGCCGGCGTCGGACTCGCCGGCAAGCAGTCGGCCGAAGGCTTCCATGTCGAATCCTATACCGACCTGGCCAAATTCCCCAAGGGCACGCCCTTCAAATCGATCGTCATCGCCATCGGCGCCAGCCTCAAGGGCATGGGTGCTTCCGGCCTGACCACGGAGGCCGAAGAGGCGCGGGTGAAGAAGATCGTCGATCTCTGTAAAAAGTCCAAGATCTTCATCATCGCCGTCCACGCCGGCGGCGAGGCGGCGCGCGGCCCGGCCGGCAGCGACAATGAGCGGATGATCGACGCCGTGGCCCCCTTCGCCGATTATCTCATCGTCACCAAGGACAGCAACAAGGACGGCCGCTTCAGCAAAATCGCCGAAAAGAGCAAGGCCCCGCTGACTCAGGTCGACTACGCCCTGGGCATGGTCGATATCGTCAAAAAGGTCTATTTATAAAAAGGGGTTCTTATGCCTATCCGAAAAAAAACCGCCGTTTTCATCCTCGTTTTGCTCGGCCTCGCTTCCCTGGCCTCGGCCCAGGGCGCGATCACGTCCCCCAAGCGGGAATTCGGTTTCATCGTCGGCGACGACTACCAGCTCATTAACTACGTCCAGCTTCTCGCCTATTGGAAAAAGCTGGACAAGGAGTCCGACCGGATGTCGTTGGTCAACATCGGGACCTCCTCGGAAGGCCGGCCGATGGTTATGGCCATCATCACTTCGCCCAGAAACCATGGCCGGCTCGATTTCTATAAGCAGATCGCCAAGAAGCTCTCCCTGGCCAAGGGGCTGACCGACGCCGAAGCAAAAAAGCTGTCGAACGAAGGCAAAGCGGTCGTCTGGATCGACGGCGGCCTGCACGCCTCGGAGATCGTCGGCTCGCAGCAGCTCGTCGAGCTCGTCTATCAGATGCTCTCCGGCAAGGACGCCGAGACGCTCCGGATCCTGGACGAAGTGATTCTCCTCGCGACGCCGGTCAATCCCGACGGCCTCGAGCTTGTCGCCAACTGGTATATGCGGGAAAAGGACCCCCTAAAAAGATCGATGAGCGGCCTGCCCCGGCTCTATCAGAAATACGTCGGCCACGACAATAACCGCGATTACTACATGGTCACCCAGCCCGAGACCGAGGCCGTCAGCCGGCAGCTCTACATCGAATGGCACCCTCAGTTCCTCTACAACCATCACCAGAGCGGACCGGCCGGCACGGTCCTTTTCTGCCCTCCGTTCCGCGATCCGTTCTTTTACTATTTCGACCCGCTGGTCCCCGTCGGGACGGACCTCTTGGGGCTGGCCATGCATGAGCGCTTCGCCGCTGAGAACAAGCCCGGGGCGATCATGCGCTCGGGAGCGAGCTACTCCACCTGGTGGAACGGCGGTCTCCGCAGCACGGGCTATTTCCACAACATCATCGGCATCCTGACCGAGATGATCGGCAATCCCACGCCCATGGATATCCCCTTCATCCCCGACCGGGTGCTGCCCAAGGGCGATTATCCCTTCCCGATCATGCCCCAGAAATGGCACATGCGCCAGTCGATCGACTATTCGGTCACGGCCGACAAGGCCATTCTGGACTTCGCCGCGCGGAGGCGCGAAGAGGTCCTTTACAACCGCTATATCATGGGGAAAAACGCCATCGCCAAAGGAAGCCGGGACAATTGGACCTTTGAGCCGCAGCAGATCGCCGCGCTCCAGGCCCAGATCGGGAAGGACCGGACGGCCTCGCCCGCCTCCGCTCCGGCGGCCGCTCCCCAAGCCCAAGGCCCGGGGGGCGGAATGCGCGGCGGCGGGAGCACGAACATCAAATATTATGAGATGCTCCGCGATCCGTCCAAGCGCGATCCCCGCGGTTTCATCATCCCCTCCGACCAGCCCGACTTCCCGACGGCCGTCAAGTTCGTCAATACGCTGATCAAGAGCGGTGTCGTCGCCCACCGGGCGACCCAGGCTTTCACCGTCGGCGGCAAGACCTATCCGCAGGGCTCCTTTATCGTCAAGTCCGCCCAGGCTTTCCGCTCCCACGTCATCAGCATGTTCGAACCCCAGGACCACCCGAATGATTTCGCCTACCCCGGCGGACCGCCTCGGCCTCCCTATGACAGCGCCGGGTGGACGGTGGCCTTCCAAATGGGAATCCAGTTCGACCGGATCCTCGAAGGCTTTGACGGCCCGTTCCAGGAAGTTCAAGGATTCGCCAAGGTTCCGGCCGGGATCTTCCCTTCGGCCGCCGTCAAGAGCGCGGCCGGATTCCTGGTCAGTCATCAAGTCAACGACGCCTTCATCCTGACAAACCGGCTCTTGAAGACCAATGAAGAGATCTATTGGATGAAGAAACCTTTCCAAGCCAACGGGAAGGATTTCCCAGCCGGGACGATCTACATCCCGGCCAAGCCCTCGGTCCTCCCGGTCCTCGAAAAAGCGGCCAAGGACCTCGGCCTGAACATCGAAGCGGCGGACCTCAAACTATCCGGGGAGGCCTTTCGACTGAAGGCGCCGCGCATCGGGCTTTGGGACAATTACGGCGGCTCGATGGACTCCGGCTGGGCCCAGTGGATCCTGACCCAGTTCGAATTCCCATTCGAAGTGGTCTACGCGCCAACCTTGGACGCGGGCAACCTCAATTCCAAATTCGATGTGCTGATTTTCGTCGAAGGCGCCATTCCGGGATTGTCCCAGGCCGGCGGCCGCGGAGCCGGCGGTGCCGGCTTCAACCAACCCAATCTCGACAATATCCCCCAGGAATACCGCGGCCGGGTCGGCCGGGTCAGTCTCGATAAGACAATCCCCCAGATCAAGAAGTTCCTAGAGGAAGGCGGGGCGGTCCTGACCATCGCCGGTTCGACCGGCCTCGG
>JAPKZI010000021.1 GCA_026393865.1 Candidatus Aminicenantota bacterium | reverse complement strand
ACTCAGTACGGGCTGTCCGGGACGGCGGTTCTCGACGTCAGTGAGAGTCTCTCCATCGCCCACCATCGCCAGGGCAAAGAGAACATCGCGCTCAGCTTGGACCTCGTCCCGTTCCTGTCGCGGGACGCTCTGGCCGTGGAGTTCGTCCGGCGGATGAAGGCGAAGTGGCCCGACACAGATCTCATCTCCGGCCTCCTTCCCGAGAAATTCGCTCCTTTGGTCCCTAATTTCCTGGACAAGGGAGAGCCGGACGCGAACCAAAGGGCCATCGGGCTGGCCGGCGGACTTAAAGACAAGCGCTTCTCGGTTCTGGGAACGCGCGGCTGGAACGAAGCCGAGTTCACCAGCGGCGGGGTGGACGCCCGCGAGATCGATCCTGGCACGCTCGAGTCGAAACATCAAAAAGGGCTCTTTTTCGCCGGTGAGATCCTCGATGTCCAGGGCCGGCGCGGGGGCTACAACCTCGCCTGGGCCTGGGCCTCAGGCTGCGTCGCGGGCCAGTCCGCCACCTGACCGTCGAACAGTTTCCAAGACGAAGGGGACACGATACCCTGTCCCCGTCTTTTTAAACTGCATTGAACCGATAATTTCAATGTCTCCAACGGGGACAGGGAATCATGTCCCCGAAACCGTTCGACGGTCAGGGCCGCCTCGGCTTGAATCCCCGCCGATATTTTCGTATAATAGCGGCTCGCCTGTCAGTCGGATAGCGAGGAGCGCCGGAGAGTCCGCCCTTATCATCCCACACACGGTCCACAGTCCAGGCTGATTTGGCATGAATTGAAAAGGCAACGATTTCCATGAGCACAGACATCGAACGAATGCGCAATATCGGCATCAGCGCCCAGATCCACGAAGTCAAGGGCAGGGACGGCGTAGGCGCGACCATGGACCACATGGAGCTCGAGCGCGAGCGCGGCATCACCATCACCTCGGCCGCGACGTACGTCGAGTGGTCCGGCCACTCGATCAATATCATCGACACGCCTGGCCACGTCGACTTCACCATCGAGGTCGAACGGTCCCTCCGCGTCCTCGACGGGGCCGTCCTCGTCCTCTGCTCGGTCGGCGGCGTGCAATCGCAAACGATCACCGTGGACCGCCAGCTCAAGCGCTACGACGTCCCCCGCATCGCCTTCATCAACAAATGCGACCGGATCGGGGCCAACCCCACCAAGGTCCGCGACCAGCTCGAGGAAAAGCTCCACCACAACGCCGTTCTCATGCAGATCCCGATCGGGCTCGAGGACAAGCTGGCCGGCGTCGTCGACCTGGTCTCGCTCAAGGCCTTCTATTTCGACGGCCACGACGGCGAGACCGTGCGCGTCGAGGAGATCCCGGCCGAACTGCGGGAGGAGGCCTGGACCCGGCGCGAGGAGATGCTCGACGCCGTCTCGATGTTCTCCGACGAACTGACCGAGGCCATCCTGGAGGACAAGGTCACCGAGGACCTGATCCACGCGGCGGTGAGGACCGGCACGATCGCCCGCAAGTTGACGCCCGTCTTCGTCGGATCGGCCTACAAGAACAAGGGCGTCCAGCCGTTGCTCGACGGCGTCGTCCGCTATCTGCCTAATCCTGCCGACGTCAAAAACGTCGCCCGGGACCTGGACGAAGGGGGGAAGGAGATCGCCCTCAAGGCCGACGACGACGCTCCGGCCGTTCTCCTCGCTTTCAAGCTCGAGGACGGTCCCTACGGCCAGCTGACCTATATCCGCATCTACCAAGGCAGCCTCAAGAAAGGCGACGAGATTACCAACACGCGATCCCGGCAAAAGGTCAAGATCGGCCGCCTCGTCCGGATGCACGCCGACAGCATGGAGGATATCGCTTTCGCCGGCGCCGGGGACATCGTCGCCCTGTTCGGCATCGACTGCGCCTCGGGCGACACGTTCGCCTCGCCCGGCCTCAACGTGGCCATGACCTCGATCTATGTCCCGGAGCCGGTCATCTCCCTCTCCATCAAGCCCAAGGACAAGAAGGCCCTCGACAAAATGGCCAAGGCCCTGAACCGGTTCACCAAGGAGGACCCGACGTTCAGGACGCACGTCGATCCCGAATCCCACGAGACCATCATCCAGGGCATGGGCGAGCTGCATCTCGAAGTCTACGTCGAGCGGATGAAACGCGAATACAACGCCGAGGTCGAGACCGGCAAACCTCAGGTCGCCTACCGCGAGGCCATCGGCCAGCGGGTCGAATTCGACTACACCCACAAGAAGCAGACCGGCGGCGCGGGCCAGTTCGGCCGGGTCATCGGGACAATCGAACCGTTGGCCGAAGGGGTCTACGAGTTCGTCAACGAGGTCAGGGGCGGCCGCATCCCGCGGGAATTCATCCCCGCCTGCGACAAGGGATTCCAGGCGGCCGTCAAAAAGGGCGACCTGATCGGGTTCCCGATCACCGGCGTCCGGGTCACCCTGACCGACGGGGCGTACCACGAGGTGGATTCCTCGGACCACGCCTTCCAGGCCGCGGCCATCGGAGCGTTCCGGCAGGTCTACCGCAAGGCCAAGCCCCAGATCCTCGAGCCGATCATGAAGGTCTCGGTCGAGGGCCCGTCGGAGTTCGCCGGCAACATCTTCGCCACCATCAACCAGCGGCGCGGAATCATCGTCAGCTCGGTCGAGGACGGCATTTTCTCGCGCGTCGACGCCGAGGTGCCTCTGAGCGAGATGTTCGGCTACTCGATGGTCCTCCGGTCGCTGACCCAAGGCAAGGCCGAGTTCACCATGGAGTTCCTGAAATACGGCCGGGTGCCGGCCCAGGTCGCCGAGGAACTCATCGCCCAGCATCAGGAACGGAAACGAGAAGGGACAAAATAGGGGAAGGAGAGTCCGACGATGATCAAAGCCGAGCTGATCAAGCGGAGCCCGCTGCGGGTTCTGGAGAAATCCATCCATGGCGGGCTGGGCCGCGGGAACATCGGCGTTCTCGCCTCGCCCAAAGGCGTAGGCAAGACGGCCTGCCTGGTCCACATCGCCACGGACAAGCTGTTCCAGGGCAAGCCCATTATCCACGTCTCGTATTCGAGCCGCGTCGACTACATCATCACCTGGTACGAGGACATCTTCAAGGAGATCGCCAAGAACCGGAAATTAAAGGACGCCGTGGACGTCCACGACGAGATCATCAAGAACCGGGTCATTATGAACTTCAAGCAGGAGGGTTCGCGCACCGAGCAAGTCCTCAAAAGCGTCGAGGCCATGATCACGTTCGGCAAGTTCACCGCCGACGCGATCATCGTCGACGGCTACGATTTCACCCGATCCGCCTGCGAGGACCTGGAGAAATTCAAGGCGTTCGCCGGCAAGCTCGGGCTCGAGGTCTGGTTCAGCGCCTCGCTCAAAGAAACGGGGGAGCCGCTCTACGACGGGAGCGGGATCCCGGTCGTTCTGAATCCCCTGTGCGCCGCGATCGACGTCCTCATCACCCTCCACTCCCGGGGGGACCACGTCGAGCTCAAGGTCGCCAAGGACCACGAGCATCCGGCTCCCGGGGTGCTTCCGATCAAGCTCGATCCGAAGACGCTGCTCATCCAATAGCCGATCGATGCGGCATCCTTTTCATCGTATTAAACCGCTCTCCCCCTCTTCAATCAGGAGGGGCAGGGGGCGGGGATCGATCCATTATTTCGGTAACATATTCTCTTTTTGGCTGATGCTGGCCGCCCTTCCTCTGCCGTTTTTCACCCAGGTGAAAACGGTCAGCGACGACGCCGGCCAGGTCTTCCCGCTGGCCGATCCGCCGCGGCGCATCGTCTCCCTCGCCCCTAACATCACCGAGATCCTCTTCGCTCTAGGGCTGGGCGATCAGGTCGTCGGCGTGACCCGCTACTGCGATTATCCGGCCGCCGCGCTCCAAAAGGACAAGGTGGGCGGCCTGACCGACCCCAGCGTCGAGCGGGTCGGGGCCCTCAAGCCCGACCTCGTCATCGCCTTCCGCGGCAACCCTTGGAACGTCATCCAGAAGCTCCAGTCGCTCCGCCTGAGAGTATTCGTCCTGGACATCGGGAACGATCTTGAAGCGGTGCCGAAGACCATCGAGAAGATCGGACGGATCACCCAGCGCGACGGCGAAGCCCGATCTTTGATCCAAGGGCTGGAGCAGCGCTATCAGAAGGTCACGGCCGCCCTGTCGTCCGTCACCGTCCGGCCGAAGGTCTTTCTCAATCTCCACGGCATGAACCTGGCCACGGCCGGCCGGCCGAGCTATCTCAACGCCCTGTTGGAACGGGCCAAGGGCGTCAACATCGCCGGCCGCGTGGCCAAGGCTTGGCTGGACTACAGCCGCGAGCAGTTCATCAAGGACGATCCCGACATCATCGTCGTCCTGGCCGCCTCCGCCGGGGCGTTCGCGAAGGCCAGGGACTGGTTCAAAACCCAGGCGGGATTCGCGAATATCGCCGCCGTTCGGAACGGCCGCATCCATTTTCTCGACGAGAACAGGGCCAGCAGGTTCGGGCCGCGGCTTTACGACGCCTTCGCGGAGCTTGCCCGCATCCTCCACCCTGAGGTCTTTTAAAGAACGATTTTCGGGGGTCTTCCGTATATCTCTTTGGAACCGGGCGGACCGGCATGTTAGAATCGAGGCCACGACCATGACCTTCTTTTTCGTCAAGGACCACAAGCGCGATCACCGTTTCTTTTCGTCCGAACCGCCCAAGCCGGTCGAGATCAAGCGCTCCAAAGCCAAAGAGGCCTGGGAGCTGGCCAAAAGAAAGCTGATGCTCCTCCCCC
Organism: Candidatus Aminicenantota bacterium; assembly: GCA_026393865.1. Classification (GTDB taxonomy): domain Bacteria; phylum Acidobacteriota; class Aminicenantia; order Aminicenantales; family UBA4085; genus JAPKZI01. Next base: position 1,627 of record JAPKZI010000021.1, on the reverse strand, counting down.
AGAAGACCCTCCGCCAGGAACAGGCCTTTTACCGGGCTCTCAAGATCAAGGACCCGGCCGTCCGGATCCACTATTCCGGATTTTCCGATGAGCACAAGATCGAGCATAAATTTCGTTTTTTTCTGAACAAACAGCGGACCAAGCGGATCTTCTATCTCATCGGCGAGGCCATCGTCCTGCCTTTCACCGCCCTGACCATGCCCCTTCCGGGCCCGAACATTTCGTTTTACGTGCTGGCCCTGCTGATGATCACCCACTGGCAGTCGTTCATCGGCGTCCGGGACATCCTGAAAAAAGAGCACGAGTTCATCGCCGCGCCGTTGCTGACAGAATGGGAAAACGCGGTAAAAGCCCATGACGAAGCCGCCTTCCCCGACATCTTAGGGCGAATCGAGACGAAATTCGGGCTGACAGGCCTGGCCAAGGTGCTTTGGAAGTAGGGCGGGAACGCTTCCAGATCCAATACGCAGGCCGTCCAGCCGAAGCATCTTCGCGAACGACTGCGAAATAATCAACCTATTCGACGACCCGGACGACGACAACGCCGAGGGAGCCGGTCTCGACATTGCGGCGCAGCGTTTCCTCGAACCCGTTCTCCCGGATAAAAGCCCGCAGGCCGCCGCGCTTTAAAAAGTCCCGGCCGTTCCGGTAGTGCTCGCCGCCGCCTAGGCGCTCGATGGTTCGTACGAGGAACGCCCCGGCTCTCGATTTCGCGTTCCAGGGGTTTTCGAAATCGACGGCGATGAGCCTGCCGCCCGGAGAGAGGACCCTTCTCGCCTCTCTCATCATCGCGCTCCGGACACCTGGGCTCTTGTCGTGGAGGCCGAAGGAGACCGTGAACGCCCGGAACGCCCCATCTTTGAACGGGAGTCGCGCGGCGTCCCCGCATACAAAGGGGAGGCCGGGCGCCCTGACCGCCGCGTAGCGGACCATCCCGGCGCTCTTATCGAGCCCGATCACCCGACCCGGTCCGTCCCCGGACCCACGCCCGCGAAACTGGCTTCCTGTCCCGCAGCAGACGTCGAGCCAAGGGTAGAGCCCCTCCGCCCTGACCGTCCTAGCGACCCGCCTCCGCACTCCTCTCAACAATCCGCCGAAGGCAAGGTCGTAAAGCCGTCCCGGGACGTACCAAGAACCTTGACGACGAGAGGTCCGCATCCAGCGTATTGTAGCCGGGAATCGCCCCCCTGACAACAGGACTTTCTCATGAGTGATTTTTCGAGAAATCGACAATCTTCATCAGACCGTGTTCATCATTGAGGCTCGCAGGTTTCACGGTCACTTGATTTTTCCTTCGTCTTTAAGATCAGGTGTGAAAGCACCCTCTGCACTCCGCAAATAAATCTCTACGGTCTCGCGGATCTGATCCCTTACGCGCCGGAAAACGGCCAGAACATCTTCCTCGGTTCCCATTTTCTTCATTTTAGAAAACCAGATTGAACAGGAACCCGACGATCATAATACCCGTCGCCACGATTCCGACGAAAATGAATATCAAGGGCAGTTTGAGGACCTTCTTGAGGATGATCGTCTCCGGCAACGACAGGCCGATGACCGACATCATGAAAGCGAGAGCGGTCCCGAGCGAAGCTCCTTTTTCGAGCAGAGATTGGACGATGGGGATGAT
>JAPKZI010000190.1 GCA_026393865.1 Candidatus Aminicenantota bacterium | reverse complement strand
CCGGTCCGTCTTCCCCATCGGCGGCAGTGAGGCGAAGCCGTAAAGCCGGTTCCCGCCTTCCTCATAGTCGATCTCCATCAGCCTGTCCAGGAGGGATTTTCCATAGAGCTGAAAAAGGCGCTCCTTGAGGCCGGCGACCGGCGGGCAGTCGAGGATGTTGCGCGGGCCGTGGTCGAGAGTCAGGCGGAGCCGCGGATAGGCCAGAGCGACATTTGTCAAATACTTGACGATCTGCCCGAGCTCGGCCTGATCGCCATGGAGGAACTTCAGCCGCGCGGGGAGGTTGAAGAAGATATCGCGGACATCAATCGTCGTTCCGCGAGGAGCGGCGACATCTTTCACGGAGAGGGTCGCCTCGGTTTCGCGCTCGATCTCGGTCCCCGGTCCCTCCGCGCCGTCCGAGGTCCGGAGCGTCAACCGCGAGACGGAGGAAATGCTCGGCAGGGCTTCGCCGCGGAATCCCAGTGTCGAGATCTCGAGAAGGTCCTCCTCCCGGGCGATCTTGCTCGTCGAATGGCGGACGAAGCAGAGCTCGGCGTCCTCGCGGCTCATGCCCTGTCCGTCGTCCCGGACCCGGATGAGCTTCTTGCCGCCGGCCAGGAGATCGACGTCGATATCCGCCGCCCCGGCGTCCAGAGAATTTTCGACCAGTTCCTTGACCACGGACACGGGCCGCTCGATGACTTCGCCGGCGGCGATCTTCTGGGAAATCTCGGGCGGGAGGACGCTAATTCGTTTCATTTTTCCGCGTTATGATACCCCCCCGTTCTAAAGGGGGGTAAGGGGGGATTATTTCGCCCAAGGTCTCTCTTTCCTCGACCCTCGTGATCTTGACCCGGACGCCGTCGCCCTTACGGACCGCGCTGGGAGGCGTCTTGATCGCAACATAATTCGGGGTCAGGACCTCGACGTCCGCGCCTCTCGTCCGGATGACGACGCCGTCGAGAATGGCCCCGCTGAACCTCCTTCTGAACTCCAGGTTTTTCCGTTTCGAGAGGTCTCTGAGGCGGACGGCTCTCATCCGTTTCGTCTTGCCGTCGACGGGCGGGAGGCTGAAGGCCGCCGTGCCGTGCCGGGGCGAATAGGAGAACACATGGACATAAGCTAGAGGGGCCGCGGCGAGGAAGTCTTCCGTCGCCCGAAAATCATCGTCCGTCTCCCCCGGGAATCCGACGATGACATCAGCTCCCAGGGCCGCCTGCGGCGCGGCCCGGGAAAAATATTCCATGATCTCGCGGTATTGGGAGGCCGTGCTGTTCCGGCCCATGGCCCGCAGCACCTCATCCGACCCGTGCTGGAGGGACAGATGGAAATGCGGACAAATTTTGGGCGAGCTCGTCAGGTGTTCGAGGAGCGGCTGAGGCAACAGCCGCGGATCAAGCGAGCTCAGGCGGACCCGGAAGTCTCCGGAGATGTGATCGATTTCTTCGAGGAGGCCGGCAAGCAACGACCTCGGCCGGAGATCGTTCCCGTAGGAACAGAGATGGATGCCCGTCAGGACGATCTCGCGAAAGCCCAGCCCGGCCAGATCGCGGACCCGCGACAGGATCTCGTCGCCCGGGACGCTTGAGCTTCGTCCCCGCACGCTCGGAATGACGCAGAAGGCACAGGCCCAATCGCAGCCGTCTTGAACCTTGAGATAGGCCCGCGCCCGCACCATCCGGATATCGTCCGTCACGCGGGAGGCGGCGTAGGGGAAAAGCCGCTCCTGCAGCGCGTCCTTATCGCCGTTGGGAACGACTTTCCAGATGCCGGGCAGGTCCTCGAACTCCCGCGGTTCCCGCTCGGCGAGACAGCCGGTGACGACCACCTTGGCCGAGGGATTCTCGCGGAGGACTTTCCGGATGAACTTGCGGGCGTTGCGGTCGGCCCGGCCGGTCAGGGTGCAGGTGTTGATGATGATCAGCCCGCCGCAGCCGGCGTTCTCTTCGTACCGCAGCCCGCGCTTCTGGAGCTCGTGGGCCCAGGCGAACGCCTCGGCCTGGTTGACGCGGCAGCCGAAATTCCGGATCGAAAAAGAATCCATCAGGACTTACAGGCTCTTTTTGAGCTTCTCCGAGTCGGCCGCGACCTGGGCCGCCATCTTTTTCTTGTGATCAAGGAGCTTTGCGCGAAGGGCTGGTTTTTTCAGGCTCAGGATCTCGACAGCGAGCAAGGCGGCGTTGGCCGCGCCCGTCTTGCCGGTGCCCATGGTCGCGACGGGAATGCCCTTCGGCATCTGGACGGTCGATAGGAGCGCGTCCAGCCCGCCCAACCCGCCGCTCGCGACCGGAACGCCGACGACCGGCCGAACCGTGTGCGAGGCGACGAGGCCGGCGAGATGAGCGGCCTTGCCGGCCACGGCGATGAACACCTCCGCGCCTTCGTCCTCGAACCGGCGGACGAGCTTGAGCGTCCGCTCGGGCGAGCGGTGGGCCGAGGTGATCTCGAGGGCGAAGGGCACCTCGAACTTTTTGAGGATCTCGAGCGCGTCTTTTACGATATCGAAATCGGATTCGCTGCCGATGAAGATCACGACGTCCATGGTTCCTCCTTCCCTTGATCTCAGGCGTCCATGCGGGCGGTCCCGATGTCGCGCCGGTAGTGCAGGCCGTCGAACCGGATGAGGCCGACGGCCCCGTAGATCTTGGCCCGGGCCGCGGCCAGCGTCGGCCCCGTTCCGCAGACGCCGAGCACCCGGCCACCGCTCGTCAGATAGCGGCCGTTCTCGTATTTCGTGCCGGCGTGAAAGATCTCGACGCCGGGGAGGCGCGCCGCCTCCTCCAGCCCCTCGATGATCTTTCCTTTTTCATAAGCTCCGGGATATCCCCCCGAGGCCAGGATGACGCAGGCGGCGGCGTCTTCGCTCCAGTGGACCTTTTGGGTCCCGATGTCCCCTTCGACGGCGGCGAGCAATAGGTCGACCAGGTCGCTCGACAGGCGAAGCATCTGTGGCTGGGTCTCGGGATCGCCGAAGCGGCAATTGTATTCGAGAACCTTGGGGCCTTCGGCCGTGAGCATCAGGCCCGCGTAGAGGGCGCCTTTATAAGGCCGGCCGTCCTCGGCCATTCGGACGATCGTCGGCCCGATGATCGTCCGCATGACCTCGTCGAAGAGCGCGTCCGAAAGGAACGGGGAGGGCGAGATCGTGCCCATGCCGCCCGTATTGGGGCCCTCGTCGCCGTCGAAGACGGCTTTGTGGTCCATGGTGGTTACGAAGGGCAGGGCCCGAGCGCCGTCCGAAACAACGATGAACGAGACCTCCTTGCCGCGCAGGAACTCTTCGATGAGGACCCGCCGGCCGGCCTCGCCGAACTGCTTTTCGACCATGATCGCGCAGATGGCCAGCTCGGCCTCGCCCGTCGTCTTGCAGATGATGACTCCCTTGCCCGCGGCCAGCCCGTCGGCCTTGACGACGACCGGCAGGCAGAACTCGGCGGAGCGCAGAACGGCCAGGGCTTCGTCGGCGGACTCGGCGACCTTGAACCGCCCGGTCGGGATCGCGTGGCGGTCCATGAACTGCTTGGCGTAGACCTTGCTCCCTTCGAGCTCGGCCGCTGTCCGGGTCGGGCCGAAGACGCGCAGGCCGCGCTTTTCAAATTCATCGACGAGACCCAGCGACAGGGGAACTTCCGGACCGACGACGGTCAGATCGATCCGTTCGCGCGCGGCGAAGTCGGCCAAGGCGCGGACGTCCGCGTCGCTGATGGCGATGTTCTCCGCGACCAGCCGCGTCCCGCCGTTGCCGGGGGCGCAATAGAGCTTGGAAAGGCGCGGGCTTTTCGAGATCTTCCAAGCGAGGGCGTGCTCCCGGCCGCCCGATCCGACGACGAGGACGTTCATGTCAGGCCAGCTTCCTCAGATTCTCAACGAATTGGGCGGCGAAATCCGGATCGGGAATAGCCGCGGCGAAGACCCGGGCGGCCAGGGGGATCGCTTCTTTCGCCGGCAGGCAGTAGCCCATCTCGAGGAAATTCCGGCGATACGCTTTGACCGCGTCTTTGACCTTTTTGTTCCGGATGACGACGTCGGCGAGATAACCCGCCAGTTCGTCGAAATGCTTTTCCTTCATCCCGAAGCGGGTCATCTCCTGGACGCCCATCCGGATCCCGCTCGATTCGAGGAAGGTCGCGTCGTCCGGCAGCGCCTGATAATTGACGACGATGTTGCTGTCCTCGAGCCGCCGGGCGATCTCCATGCCGGGACCGAACGGCCTGACCCGGATGAGGACCTGATGGGTATCGGTGAAACCGTCCTGCTCGTCGCCTTCGACCTGGATCCCGTGGGCCTTGAGGGACCTGGCGAAGGCCTTGGCGTTGGCCCGGACCTGGGTCTGGAATCCCTTTTTGAACTCATTCATCTCGTAGGACGCCAAGAGCAGGCCGAGGAGCGTTCCCAGGTGGTGGTTGCTCGTCGAGCCGGGAAAGGCCCGGCCCTTGATGTCGAGCCACAGGTTCCGAAGCGGGCTCTCTTTCGAGAAATCGCCCGCGACCAGTCCCCGCTGCGTGCCGAAGAACGTCTTGTGGGTGCTGCCCGTGACGATGTCCACGCCTTCCTTGAAGGGCGCCTGGAACGCTCCGTAGAGGCCCAGGACATGGGCCATGTCGAACATCATCACCGGCCGGGATTTCCAGCCCTTGACGATCTCGGCCACGGCCTTGACCGGCTCCTGGTAAATGAACATGCTCTTGCCGAAGACGATGAGCTCGGGCTTGTGCCGGTCGAGGAGCTCGGGCAGCGCTTTCACGTCGGGCTTGTAGGGATTGTCCTTGAGGAGCGGAAGGTGAACGACGTTCTCCTTGCCCGTTTTCGGGTCCTCTTCGACGAAATTGAACAGCGCGCCCATGGGCTGCGAGCTCAGGTGTCCGCCCTTGGTCAGGTCGTTGTTCATGACCAGCCGCAGGCGCCGGCTCAACTGGCCTTCCGCCCTGCTCCGGTTGACGAACTTGACCATCCCCTTGAAAACGACCTCGTTGGCCATCTGGCCGCTCACCGGCCGGAGCTCGACGTCGCTGCACTCGAAGAATTTGGCCAGCTCGCGCTGGGCTTCGATCTCCACGTCGCGGATGAAATCGATGCCCTGGTAGAAATAGACCTCCTCGCCTTTCATCGTCCGGTGCTCGGCGTAGCGGCCGGCCGGGTCCGAGATCTCGCACATCTTGACGAGGAGCGAAGGCGTGGATTCGGAGGGAATGAGGTTGAACGACTCCTTCTGCCGCCAGGTATTGTTGCGCTCCACTTTATGGCAAAGGGCTTCGACCTTGTCCTGGAATGATGACATCGTCATGATCTCCTCTGATTCCGCCGGGGCCGGAAACGGTCCGGTCCCAGCTGATATAAAAAAATCAAAAAAATATTAAGGCTTGAAATGGCGCTCTTCGAGCTCTTTGATCTTGTCCACCCGGCGGGCATGGCGTCCGCCCTCGAAGGACGTGTCCAGCCAGACCTGGACGATCCGGATGGCGTCCGCGAGCGGGGTGGTCCGGCCGCCGAGCGTCAAACAGTTGGCGTCATTGTGACGGCGGCTCATCTCGGCCGTATAGAGGTTCCAGCAGGGCGTGGCCCGGATGCCCTTGAACTTGTTGGCGGCGACGGCCATGCCCATGCCGGTGCCGCAGACGAGGATGGCCCGGTCGCAGGCGCCGGACAGGACCTCCGCGGCTCCTTTGACCGCGAAATCGACATAATCGACCGACTCGTTCGGTCCGCAGCCGAGGTCGGTGAAGGCCGCGGCCTGTTCGGCGAGATATCGGGAGATACCCGCCTTCAGCTCATATCCGGCATGATCGGAAGCCAGCGCGATCCTCATTCGCCACCTCTGATCACAATCCCTCCGCTGTCAACCTCATCCCAGAAAAAGAAGGCGTTTCCGCCGCCCTTCAGTTATTGATGAACTTGGCCGCTTCGGGCATCACCTGAAGGGCTTTGAGGACGGCCGAATCGCTTTTTTGGTACGCTTTCCAGCCTTCTTCGATGTTCCAGACGGCCGAGGAGACCTCGCGTTCGATCTCGTGCCCGATCTCGCTCTCGGCGTCCTTGAACTTTTTGCCGTCATAGTTGAGCTTGTTGGCCTGAAGGAATTCCCGGAAATCATCGAGCACCGCCGCGTCGGCGACGAAGACCTTCCCGAGCTGGATCTTGCCCGGCGCCGCCGGCGTCTGTCCCTGGGCTTCCTGGGGGAAGATGAATTTCTTCGAAAGAGTCGTCTGATGGGCGATGAACTTCCTGGCGTAAGCGAAGTAGGCCCCCTGAAGGCGGAGCTGGGCCGTATAGATCTTCATCTCGAACTTGATCTCGAAATCCGGCGTGATGCCGCCCTCGCCCAGGACCTTGCGGCCTTTGTCCGTGTATTTCACTTCCCGCTTTTGGACGGGCGTGACTTTGTTGTCCAGGATGTAGTCGTCGAAGTGCGAGTAATCGCGCTGGATGCAGCGGCCGCTCGGCGTGTAATACTTGGCGATCGTCAGGGCCACGGCCATGTTCCGGGCGACGGGGAACATCGTCTGGACCAAGCCCTTGCCCCAGGAATCCTCGCCGACAATCAGGCCGCGGTCGTGGTCCATGATCGCGCCGGCCACAATCTCCGAGGCGCTGGCGCTGCCCTGGTTGATGAGGATGACGACCGGCAGCTTCTCATACTGGTTGTTGCCCTCGGCGCGATGCTCTCTGTCGTACATGCGGTTCCGGCCCTTGACCGTGACGACGAGGGCGCCCGTGGGCAGGAACTCGTCGGCGATGGCGATGGAGGGAAGAAGCGCCCCGCCGGGATTCCATCGGAGATCGAGGATCAAGCTCTTCATGCCCTGTTTGGTCAGGGCCTCCATCTTCTGGGCGAACTCCTCGCCGGTGCTTTCAGCGAAATTGCGGATGAAGATATACCCGACGCCGTCCTGGAGGAGAAAAGCGTAGGGGACGCTATAGAGGGGGATCTCCTCCCGGATGATGGTCAGTTCGAGGGGCTTCTCCAGTCCTTCCCGGGCGATGGTGATGGTGACCTTCGTCCCCTTCGGCCCGCGGAGCTTGTCCACGGCGTCCTGGGACGAGATCGGCTTCGTGCTCTCGCCGTTGATATGGCTGATGATATCGCCCGACTGGATCCCCAACCGCCAGGACGGACCGCCCTCGATCGGGGCGATCACGACCAGCCGGTCCTCCTGCTTCTGGATCTGAGTGCCGATCCCGTAATACTTCCCTTTTTGCTCTTCGAACATCCGGGAGAAATTGTCGGGGTCCAAGAAATAGGAGTGCGGGTCGAGGGTCTGGAGCATGCCCTTGATCGACTCCTGCATAATTTTCCCGGCCTCGACGGGCTGGAAGTAGTTCTGCTCGATCAGGGAGGCCATGACCGAGATCTTCTCGAGGGACTGGTCCCAGATCTCCTCGTCCCGGGCCCCGAGGCGGACGAGGACGGCGACCATCAGGAAGGCGAACAGGACCTTTTTTTTCAT
>JAPKZI010000120.1 GCA_026393865.1 Candidatus Aminicenantota bacterium | reverse complement strand
CCGCGGGAATGGCGACAAAGAAGAACTTGCGCGAGCCTCCGCCGGGCCGCTTTGTTGATCGCCCCTCTGCTTTGAGAGGCGCGGCCTGACCGATTTTTTCCTCGACCTTCTGTCCCTTCGGACTGGAAGGACTCGGTGGCGGAGGGACCTCTTCTTTGAGCGGGCCGCTGATCTGGGCTTGATCGGAAGGGGACGGCGGGACGGCGGCCGCTTCGTCGACCGCGGCCTCCTTTTTGGCTTTGTCGTCCGGAGCCGGTTCGGCGCTCTTCACTTTCACTTGTTCGACCGCGTAGATCTCATGCTCCCGGATATGCTTGTCCGCTTTCATTCCCAGATAGTGGAAAAGCTGGGCATACTCCTGGGAAAGACAGGAAACGACTTCATAATAAGATCGAGAGACGAGGACCTGCCCGGGCTGGGCGAAAGCCATCACCCGCTGGGCGACATTGATGCCGTCCCCGATGAGATTGGGCCGGCCGTTGATGTCCTTGACCAGTTTGACCGGTCCCAGGTTCATCCCGATGCGGACGGAGAACGGGAAGGTCCCCGTTTTCTGGTCATCGAGGAGCGCGTCCTTTAGATTCAAGGCAACGAACAGGGCGTCCTCGGGATCCCCAAGGAATCCGATGGCGGCCCCGTCGCCCGTGTCGAGGATGATCCGATCATTAACGGCGACGTCCTTGATCGCCTCGACCACGAACTTGTTCAAATGTTCCTTTTGCCGGATCTGCTGATCCACGGATTTTATGGAGTAGTCGCAGATATCCAGAAAGACGACGCTGCAGATGAAGGTTCGGTTGAGCCGGTTCGAACCGGCGCCCATCCCCTTGACCGTCAATGTTTCGTTGTCCGTTTTTTCTTCAGTCATGGGTCGCGCTCCAGGCAACGGTCCGAGCCGCTGCTCGGTTGATCATTTTAAGAGCCCTTTGACCTGCCGGGTTTTTTATCTTAGAAAAAATCATATTCTTTTGTCCCTAAACAGTCAACCCTATTTACGCCTAATTGTCGAATAATCTCAGAACTCGGAGGATACGCGATCAACGCGGGAATCATGGATATCCGCCGGGGTTGCGTCCGGAACGAAGCTGAGCTATATTCCCGGACGCATATCGCCTCGAAGGAGGGAGCTCCATTGAACACAACGAAGACCATCGCCGTCCTGGCCGTTTGTCTGGGCCTGATCTTTGGAGGCGGGGCCGCCTGTTCCAAAACCAAAGACGTCCGGTTGAAGAACTCCTTTCGAGAGGACAAGAACGGCTGGGTTTATGTTCATCTGGAAGGGTCGCCAAGAGAGATCGGCTTCCAGCACGGCTGGCACCTTGCCCCGGAGATCGATGACGCTCTGCGGATGTTTTCTTTTTATCTGGCAAGTTCGACGAACAAGAACTGGGCCTTCTACCGCGAAGCGGCTCAACGCCTGTTCTGGCCGAAGCTCGAACAGGAATACAAGGACGAGATCGAAGGCATCGCCGAAGGTCTGAAAGCCCGCCTTCCGGACAGGGATTTCGATGAGATCGACATCACGGCCGTCAACGGCTGGATCGAGCTGGCCCAATACTATGTCCCCAATCTGGCCGAAAAGATGAAGGCCGGCGCGGGCGACAACAAGGCCCCCGGCTACTGCAGCGCCTTCATCGCCACCGGAAGCTACACCGAGGACGGGGCGATCGTCATGGGCCATAATTCCTGGGTGGAATACATCGTTGGCGAACGCTGGAACATCATCTTGGACATCCTTCCGGCGAAGGGGAACCGGATTCTGATGGACGCCATGCCCGGATACATCCACAGCGGCGACGATTTCGTCATCAACGGCGCCGGGATCCTTTACACCGAGACGACGATCTCCCAGTTCAAGGGATTCAGGGAGGACGGCGTCCCGGAATTCATGCGGGCCCGCAAGGCCGCCCAGTACGCCGCCTCCATCGACGACTTCATCCGGATCATGACGGCCGACAACAACGGCGGTTACGCCAACGACTGGCTCGTCGGCGATCTGAAGACGAACGAGATCGCCCGGCTCGAACTCGGCCTGAAAAACCAGCCCGTCTGGCGGACGAAGGACGGCTATTACGTCGGTTCGAACTTCCCCAGCGACCCGAAATTCGTCGCGGAGGAAACGACCTTCGATCCGAAGAACGCCTCCCAGTCGGTCCTCGTCCGCAAGGCGCGTTGGGAGAAGCTGATGGAAGATCATAAGGGAAAGATCAACGCCGAAACGGGAAAGCTCTTCGAGGCCGACCACGTCGACGCGGCGACGGGGGCGCCGGGATCCAACGCCAACACGCTCTGCGGCCACGTCGACAACGACCCCAAAGGCTGCCCGGAGTTCTCCTGGGCGCCCTTCTGGCCCGGCGGTTCCGTCCAGGGCAAGGTCACGACGGCCGCCCTGGCCAAGGACCTGAAGATGTGGGCCCGGATGGGCCATCCCTGCGGAGAGGATTTCCTGGCCGCTCCGTATCTGGCCAAGCACCCTGAGTTCAATTGGCAGGCCCGCTACCTGAAAGACATGAAGGCGAATCCGTGGACCTTGTTTGAAGGAAAGAAGTAAAGAGGGGGGCCTCTGGACGCCGGTAGGCGTCCCTCGACTGCGGTACGGAGGGAGGGGGATTCGAACCCCCGTTCCAGTAATCTGGAAAGCGGTTTTCAAGACCGCCGCCTTAAACCGCTCGGCCATCCCTCCGTCGAGGATATTGTATCAAAAATAACCGGGGATAAAAAAATCGGAAAGACAAACCGAATTTCACAATTCGGATCAAATCTCCGAATATTTCTTTCCCGTTTATGAGATCTTTTCCAGGCCGTCCATGAAGGGACGAAGGCCGGGTGGAACGACGACCGTTCCGTCCGCCTGCTGATAGTTCTCGAGGATGGCGCTCACGGTCCGCCCGACCGCCAAGCCCGAACCGTTCAGCGTATGGACGAACTCGGGTTTGGCCTTGGGTTCCTTCCGGAATCGGATATTGGCCCTCCGCGCCTGAAATTCTCCGCAGTTCGAGCACGAGGAGATCTCCATGTAGCCGTTCCGCGAGGGCATCCAGACCTCGAGGTCGTACGTCTTCTGGCTGGCGAAACCCATATCGCCCGTGCAGAGAGCGACGACCCGGTGCGGGAGTTCGAGCCGCTTAAGGACTTCCTCGGCGCTGGCGGTCATCCATTCGAGCTCGTCGAAGGACGTCTCCGGCCGGGAGAAGATCATCATCTCGACCTTGTTGAACTGGTGTTGGCGGATGAGCCCGCGGATATCCTTCCCATACGAGCCGGCCTCGCTCCGGAAGCACGGCGTATAAGCGACGAATCGGCGGGGCAGGTCCGCTCCGTCGAGGATCTCGTCCCGGTAATAATTCGTCAAAGGGACCTCCGCCGTGGGGATGAGATACCAGGGGAATTTCTCCAGTTTGAAAAGGTCCTCGGCAAACTTGGGCAGGTTCCCCGTGCCGGTCAGACTGACGTCGTTGGCGATGAACGGCGGGATGACTTCCCGGAAGCCGCGCTCTTTGGTGTGAAGGTCGAGCATGAAATTGATAAGCGCCCGCTCCAGCCTCGCTCCAGCGCCGAGATAGACGGTAAAGCGGGAGCCCGTGATCTTGGCCGCCCGGTCGAAATCGAGTATGCCCAGTTTCGTGCCGATGTCCCAATGGGCCTGCGGGGCGAAGCCGAACGCCGCCGGCGTTCCCCATGTCCTGAGGACAACGTTGTCGGCCGCGCTTGTTCCGACGGGAACGGAGTCGTGGGGCAGGTTGGGGATATTGAGGAGCGCCAGCCGGATTTTATCGTCGTATTGGCGGAGTTCTTCGTCCAGCTTCTGGATCTCGTCGCCCACCTTTTTCGTATCTGCGATCAGAACCGAGGCGTCCCGCTTTTCGCGCTTGAACTGGGCGACGAGCTCGGAGGCCTTGTTCCGCTGGGCCCTCAGGTCTTCGGACTTTCGAAGGACCGTCTTTTTTTCCTCCGACAAGCGAATGAACTCGTCCAGGTTGAGAGTGAATCCTCGGGTCGAAGTCCTTTGGATCACGAGATCCCTGTTGTCAAGAACGAATCTGGGGTCTAACATCGCCCGGATTATAGCATAGGAGGCCGGCCCGCGAAAATGGCGGCAACGAGATGCATTGACTCACTCGACGGATTCCCATATATTTAAAGCCCGATGGAAGACGAAAGAAAAAACTGGGGATTCAAGGGAACCATTCAGGTCTACACGGGCAACGGCAAGGGAAAGACGACCGCGGCGCTGGGCCTGGCCCTGCGGGCCGCCGGCTACGGCTACAAGACTTATATGGGGCAATTCTTAAAAGGCCAGAGCTACGGCGAGCTCAAGTCCGTCAAGAAGCTGTCGCCGTTGATCACCCTTGAGCAGTTCGGCCGTAAAGGATTCCTTCACGTGACGGAGCGCCCCGGGGACGAGGACGTCCGGAGGGCGCGGCTCGGGCTGCGAAAATGCCAGGCGGCCATGCTGTCCGGGAAATACCGAATCATCGTCCTCGATGAGATCAACGTGGCCCTGCATTTCCAGCTCCTCGGCGAAAAGGATGTCTTGGCCTTCCTCGGACAGAAACCCGACAGCGTCGAGATCGTCCTCACCGGCCGCTATGCTCCCGTATCCATCATCCGCCGGGCGGACCTCGTCACGGAGATGAAGGAAAAGAAACACTATTACCGGAAGGGCCTGGCCGCGCGCAAGGGGATCGAAAAATAGGTCGGCATGGAACGAGAGGCCTTCGAACGGCTGGTCGACGAGGCGATGGAGTCGCTTCCTCCAAAATTCAAGAAGCTCATCCATAATCTCGCCGTGATCGTCGAAGATTTCGCGACGGACGAAACGCGGAGGACCGTCGGCGCATCGGCCCAGAACGAGATCCTGGGCCTTTATCACGGCGTCCCCTATCAACATCGGGGGCCTTTTTACGGGAATTACCCGCCCGACGTGATCGTGATCTATCAAAAACCCATCGAACGGATCTGCTCCACGGAGGAAGAGATCCGTGACCAGGTCCAGGCCACCGTGATCCATGAGGTCGGGCATTATTTCGGCTTCAGCGACCGGGAACTGCGGGAAATCGAACGGGAAAGCCGGCCGCGGAAAAGGCCGCGATTCCCGCGCAAGGAGAGTTGAGCATGGCCAAAAAGTTCAGGGGCATCTACGCCGCCCTCTTGACCCCGTTCGCCGGCGATGAGATCGCCGCGGACAAGTTCCGCGATAACATCCTCAAATTCAACGAATACGACCTGACGGGGTACGTCGTCCTAGGCTCGACCGGGGAATGCGTCTCGCTCTCGGACGAGGAATCGGAGCGGCTGGTCAGGACGGCCAGGGAGGCCGCAGCCAAGGGAAAGGCGATCATCGCCGGCACGGCCCGCGAATCGACCCGTTTGACGGTCGAATTCACGAACCGGATGGCCGATCTCGGCGTCGACGCCGCCCTCGTCCGGCCGCCGAGCTACTTCAAATCCAAAATGACCCATGAGGCGCTGAAAAAGCATTACCTCGCCGTCGCCGATCGATCCCGAGTGCCGGTCATTCTTTACAATATCCCCCAAAACACCGGCATCACCCTCGAGGGAAAGCTCATCCTCGAGCTCGCCGGGCATCCCAATATCATGGGCCTCAAGGAGAGCTCGGGGACGATCGCCTTTCTGGGGGAACTGAGCCGGCGGCTCCCGGCGGATTTCAGCTATCTGCTGGGACACGGCAGCGCCTTTCTGCCCGCCCTGCTTATGGGGGCGAGCGGCGCCATTCTGGCCGTGGCGAACGCGGCGCCCGGCCTCTGCGTCAAGACCTTTCGGCTATTCAGCGAGGGAAGGATCGAAGAGGCCGCGGCGCTCCAGCTCGACCTGGTCCCTCTCAACAAGGCCGTCATGGAGATTTACGGAATACCCGGCTTGAAATACGCGCTCGACCGCCAGGGCTGGTACGGCGGTCCCGTTCGCCCGCCGCTTCTGCCGTTGGAAGAGAACGGCAAAGCGGAGATCGACGCGCAACTGAGAAAGCTTGGGCTTATCGGTTAGTAAAATCGGGAATCCAATCGGGGATGCGTCACTTTTTCCATAAAAGTGATGGGCCCCCGTAATATAAAGGAGGGGAAAAATGAGATTTCTGCCAACCGCTGTCATCAGTCTATTCTTGATCATGGGAAGGGGGACGTCCCTGGCCCCGCAGAATTCCGCTGGGCCCGTCCAGGTCCCCGAATGGGAGAACCCGAAGATCTTCAGCGTCAATGCCGAACTCCCCCATGTCACGTTCATCCCCTATGCCGACGAGGCCTCGGCCTTGAAGAACGAAAAACAAGGCTCGCCTTTCTACCAGACGCTGAACGGCGCCTGGAAATTGAAATGGGTGACCAAACCGGCTGATGTCCCGCCGAATTTCTACGCGGCCGGCTACGACACGAGCGGCTGGAACGACATCCCCGTGCCGGCCAATCTGGAATTCCAAGGCTACGGAGTCCCCATCTACGTCAACCAAGACTATGAATGGGTCAAACCGCCCGCTCAGCCCGACCCGCCCCATGTCCCCCACGACTATAATCCGGTCGGATGCTACCGCCGGACCTTCAACCTGCCCGCCGGCTGGAAGGACAAGGAGGTCTTCGTCCATTTCGGCGCCGTGAAATCCGCGTTTTATGTCTGGATTAACGGACGCTACGTCGGCTACAGCGAGGATTCCAAGACGCCGGCCGAGTGGGACATCACTCCATATCTCCTGCCCGGCCCAAACTCCATCGCTCTTCAAGTCCTGCGTTGGTCGGACGGCTCTTATCTCGAATGTCAGGACTTCTTCCGCCTCAGCGGCATCGAGCGCGAGGTATATCTGTGGGCCGCTCCGAAGGTCCGGATCCGCGATTTCCGGGCCGATGCCGGCCTCGACGAAAACTATGAGGAGGGGAAGCTCAAGGTCACCATCGACCTTAAAAACAAGGTTCCCGGCCTCCAGACCGGCGTCCACAGCGTCGAGATGAAACTGCTGGATGGCGGCGGGACGACCATCGCTTCGGAGACGAAATCCCTGGATATGAACCGCAAGGAGGCCGGATCGCTCTTTTTCGAGCGGACCGTCCCCTCCCCCAAAAAATGGACGGCCGAGACCCCCGACCTGTATCCGATCGTCCTCACTCTCAAAGACAAGAACGGCCGGGTCCTCCAAGCCCTCGGCTGTAAAATCGGCTTCCGGAAGGTCGAGATCACCGACGGCCAGCTCCTCCTCAACGGCGAACACATCCTCCTCAAAGGGGTCAACCGTCACGAGCACGATCCCTATACCGCCCACGTCATCTCCGAGGAGTCGATGGTCAAGGACATCCGGCTCATGAAGCAATTCAATCTCAACGCCGTGCGCACGTGCCATTATCCCGACGATCCGCGCTGGTACGAGCTCTGCGACCAATACGGGATCTATCTCATCGACGAGGCCAACATCGAGTCCCACGGGATGGGCTACGGCGAAAAGAGCCTGGCCAAGAATCCCGACTGGGGCCCGGCCCATCTCGACCGGACCCGGCGGATGGTGGAGCGCGACAAGAACCATCCCTCGGTCATCATCTGGTCGCTCGGCAACGAGGCCGGCGACGGAATCAACTTCGAGGCGACCTCTGCCTGGATCCATCAGCGCGACAAAACCCGGCCGGTCCATTACGAACGCGCCGAGCGGCGCCCGCAAACCGATATCGTCTGCCCGATGTACGCCCGGATCGAGGACCTCGAAGCTTACGCCGTCCGGAAACAGACGCGGCCCCTGATCCTTTGCGAGTACGCTCACGCCATGGGCAACAGCTCGGGAAACCTCCAGGATTACTGGGACGTCATCGAAAAATATCCCCAGCTCCAGGGGGCGTTCGTCCGGGACTGGGTGGACCAGGGCTTCGCCAAAAAGAACGAAAAGGGAGAGTTCTACTGGGCTTACGGAGGCGACTACGGACCGCCCGGAACGCCCTCCGACGGCAACTTCTGCTGCAACGGCCTGGTCGGGCCGGACCGGACGCCCCATCCCGGTCTTTGGGAAATCAAAAAAGTCTATCAATACATCAAGTTCAAACAGGCCGGCGCTCGGGACGGAGGCCGGGCTATCGAGATCGCCAATCGATACGATTTCATCAATTTGAACAAGTTCGCGATCCAATGGGAATATCTGGAGGACGGAGTGACTCCGATCGCCAAAGGGACGATCCTAAATCCCGATATCGCCCCGGATGCGGCCAAGGTCTTCAACCTGGACATCCCCGCCTTTGAAAGAAAGCCGGGCGTCGAATATTTCCTGAACGTCGCCGCGGTCACCGCCTCCGACCAACCGCTCGTCCCGCGCGGCCATGTCGTCGCCGCCGAACAGTTCCGGGACCAGGTGAGGAAGCCTCCGGCCCCCAAGGCCGTGGGCGCTTCATCCGCGCTGAAGACGTCTCAAACCGATTCCGCCGCGGTCATCGAAGGCCGGGATTTCTCCGTCACCTTCGACAAGAAGACCGGGCTCCTCGTATCCTTCAAAACCGGAGCGATCGAGCTCCTTAAAGGGGCGCTGGAGCCCAACTTCTGGCGGGCGCCCACGGACAACGATTTCGGCAACCGGATGCCCACGCGCTTAGCCGTATGGAGGAAAGCGGCCGATAACCGGACTTTGGACAGGTTCGCCGTTCAACGGATTGGCCCGGCCGTCTGCGAGGCGGCCGCGGATTACACACTCAAGGACGTTCAGGTGAAATATCGGCTCCTCTACCGTATTTACGGGACGGGGGACGTCGAGATCGAGGTCAAATTCTCTCCGGCCGGGCGAAATATCCCGGAGCTCCCCCGCCTCGGCTTGAAAACGGCCCTGCCCGCCGAATTCAAGAACGTCCAGTGGTACGGCCGAGGCCCGCACGAAAACTACGTCGACCGGAAGACTTCAGCCTTCGTCGGTCTCTATCAAAGCTCGGTGGACGAGATGATCGTTCCCTACGTCAGTATTCAAGAATACGGCAACCGGACAGACGTCCGGTGGGTGGCTCTCTCCAACAAGGACGGCGTCGGTCTTTTAGCGGTCGGGCTCCCCCAACTCGACTTTTCGGCACTTCCGTACACGGCCGAGGACTTGACTCAGAACAGCCGCGGGGACAAACACCCCGCCGATATCGCGAAGAGGGATTTTGTCGCGCTCAACCTGGATTATGGCCAGATGGGCGTGGGCGGCGACGACTCCTGGGGCGCCCAAACGCATTCGCAGTACAGGCTGAGTGCCAGAGAATATGTCTACAAGTTCAGGCTCCGGGCCTTCACCAAAAACGACGATCTGATGACCCTGAGCAAACTGGAATATTGATTATCTTTTAACGATTTCGACCCGGCGGTTCTTGGCCCGGCCGTCCTCCGTCCGGTTGTCGGCGACCGGTTTGTCCTGGCCCCAGCCGATGGCCGCCATCCGGTTAGCGGCGATACCCTGGTTAACCACGGCATCCAGGATGGCCTTGGCCCGTTGTTCGGAGAGCGTCTTGTTCGAAGCCGGCGTCCCGACGTTATCGGTGTGGCCTTCGATGCCGAGCTTGAGGTCCGCGTGCCCCTTCAACAGGGCCGCGATCTGATCGATGATCGGCTGGGATTCGGGCTTGATGGCGGCCTTCCCCGTGTCGAAATTGATATAGAGGGCCATGAAGCCGTCCTTAGAGAGGGCGTCGTACATGGCGTCGGCGGTAACTTCCTGGATCATCGCCTCGACTTCGAGGACATTCAGCGTATAATCGCGGCCGTCATTGAAGACGTCGAGTTTGATCCAGACTTCTTTTCCGTTTTTAACGACTTTTCCAGTGAAATAGATGCTTTCATCGAATAGGAC
Organism: Candidatus Aminicenantota bacterium; assembly: GCA_026393865.1. Classification (GTDB taxonomy): domain Bacteria; phylum Acidobacteriota; class Aminicenantia; order Aminicenantales; family UBA4085; genus JAPKZI01. The sequence goes on along the minus strand of JAPKZI010000120.1, from coordinate 2,557 downwards.
GGATCCGCCAAGGGATTTGACGGCATTGCCGTAGTTCCGCCGGACCTGGAGAACACTGGGCATCTGAGCGCCCTCTCGAAGGGTATAATCGATCCGGGTCACCTGGCCCTCGACGGTCTTGGTCTGAGAGTCCGGTATATAGAATTCAATGGCGTCAAAACTCTTTTTGCAGTCGGCGATGAAGAAATTCTTCATCCGGGAGAACATCGGGTGGTCTTTGCAGTTCTCGGCATCAGCTTCCTGGGCGATGGCCGCGCCGGCCAGGGCCAGAAAAGCGATGGATAGGACGCTCAGGACGATGATCTTGGTTTGTTTATGCATCATGGAAATCTCCTTTTCGATGATTCTCCTATTAATCCTATAATAATAGTATATCCCGAAACACCGGGAAAAGAAAGGGACCGTGCACCCCGCTCCGACCGGATCCTTACCCGCGGAAGCTCCGCCGCCGGCTCAGGCGGGGCTGGCTGAAACACAGGGACCCTCCTGCTGCCGCTGCTACCTTCCGGTCCTGACGGGATTCACAGGCGGCCCCTTGCTCAGGGCCCGACCTTTCATCGCCGCCGAAGAGGCCCCGTTCCGGACAAAGCCCGGCCTCGGCGAGGAATTCGACCCCACTATAGCGGGTTGTGGGCGACAGGGCACCGCTAGCTCCCCATCTAGCACGGTCGAATCCGCATTATAACAGAAATCCGGAAGACATCCTATTCGTCCGTCATGGACTTTTATCACGCGGGCCCTTCAAAAAAAGCGGGGACATATCACTTTCTCCCTCACTTCGAGAGAAATTCCTGAGAAGGCCGAGAAGAAAGTGATGTGTCCCCGTCTTATGGTCGTTGATCTAAAAGCGGTAGGCCAATCCGCCCCGGAGGACGAATCCGTCCCAGATCCCCGCTTCTCCGAGAAGAGAAAGCCCTTGATAGATCTGAGCTTTGATCCCGAAATGGAACTGGAGGATGACCAGGATATCGGGGATCTTGAAATCGATGTCCTTGGAGAGCGTGGCGAAATCCTTCTTCTGGCTGTCGCCGATGGTCTGGGAGAAATCGTCCTTTTGAAAGGTGCCCGTATAAGTGTAGCTGAACGTCCCTTTCAAAGGGGCGAATCCAAATCCCAGGACGAAATACGGCGTCAGCCGAACGCTCTGGCCGACCTCCCAGCGGAAGTTGATATGGGTTGAAAAGGGGCTCGAGACGAGGGTCGATTGGACATCCGTCGAGGCGATGGCGCCGTTCGTGTATGTCTGGCGGGAGGTCCCGTTAAGGGTCAGTTTGAGGTCCGTTTTTTCAAAAGCAAGGCCGAGGCTGAACGTCCCCGCCCGCCCCGCCGAGAAATAGCGGAGCTCCAAGCCGTAGTTCGATCCTCCGGAGTCGAAGGCCAAGCCCTGGCTGAATTCATAAGGCACCAGTCCGGCCTGGATGGTCCCCGACTTCTTAATAAGCTCTTTTTGGATCTCCTTGCCCAACTTGTCCGTCAAGGCGTCTTCGAGCAGCGTTTTGATCAGATTGATGCTCCAGGTCGAATAATGGACGCTGATCTCCCAGTGCCCTCCCCTCTCCTCGTCGAGCACCTCGAATTCTTCCGTTAGAACAGGCGTTTCCTGAGGCTGGCGGGCTGCCGGCTTCTCTGTCGCCGGGGGTTCCTTAGCCTGTTGGACTTTCGGCTTCTCGACCGTCATCGGAGGCTCGGCTTCTTTCTTGGGAGGCTCTTCCTTTTTGGCCGCCTCCTCCTTCTTCTCGTCCCTTGCCGGCGGCGGCTCTTCGGCCTTGGCGGGAACCGGTTTGGGAATTCCGACCTTCTCCGTGGCCAATTCTCTCTTATCCGCGACGTCCTTCCGGACCTGATTGAACTGCTGGACGAACGCTTTAGGATAGAACAGCTCGGAGATCTCCTTGTTCGGATCCACTTCGACGACCTTGCGTATGTAGCGGGTCGCGCCGGCCGTATCGCGAAGATGATAGTAGCTGAGGGAGAGGCCGAAGTAGGCCTGAGAGAGGTTCATCCGGCTTTTGGACAGGGCTGAGGCTTCCAGGTAACAGCCGACGGCCAGTTTATAATCGGCCTTCTGAAAATAGGAATTCGCCTGGACCAAAAGCTTTTCGACGTCGGTCTCTCTTTGAGACGCGGCTTGATCCGCCGAGAGCAGGGGGACCCCCAAAACGAGGACTCCGGTCATTAGAACCGCTAAAAACGCTATCGCCCGCTTCTCTTTTTCCGTCATACGTCCGTCCTGCGCCCCCATGCTACCGGAGCAGTTTCCATTTGTCAAATCTTATCCTCGTTCCGTTTGACAGAGTTTCCAGGAATCGACTACCATGGGGATGTTATCATGCTGGTTATTCGTTCGTCACGCGACTAGGATCCTGATTTTCGGGCCGCGCGTCTCCGCGCTTGCGTCCGTGACGAGCACTTGTGATAAAATCGGCCCGCCCTGATTCCCACGGAAGGAGCTCGTCATGAAGCTTCGTCGGCCCAGGTCCCGTCGATTCCGGCTCTTCCTTCTGTCCGTGGCGCTGTTCATCGCCGTCCACGCCGCCGCCCAGATCCCGTCGTTCCG
>JAPKZI010000187.1 GCA_026393865.1 Candidatus Aminicenantota bacterium | reverse complement strand
GAACCGCCGATCGCTCATTTGGCCATAAATTTCATAAGGGATTTTTCCCGTCCAGATCCGAACAAGTCAAGGTCCTTGACAAATGCCATGCGGTTGCGAATAGAATAAAGCCAGCAAAGGATTAATCATTTGCGGCTTTATCCGAGGGCATTCCTTTGAGGTCTTTCCGCTTCCTCGGCGGGGCAAAATTTTCCAAGGGGGGAACAATGAAAAACAAAATCTGGATTTTGTGTTTTTGTCTTTTTCTCGCGGGGAGTTTGGGTTTTCTTCTCCTACACTCACAGGATGAATTCGAGGCTGGGTCCGCCCCGTTGAACCCTGCTTTCGTCCGGTGGATGGAAGCCAAGCAAGCCGGGATGTCCTATCAGGATCCGCGGCTCGGCTATCGTCCAAGCCCCGCCGAACCTTCGTTCTCCGGGCCTATAGCAGCCCCTCTGGAAAGAACCCCGGAGAGCTATGCGTCTTCGTATGACCTGAGGACCTACAATAAACTGAATTCGATCAGGAACCAAGGCAGCTGCGGCGCCTGTTGGGCGTTCTCGGCCATAGGCAGTGTCGAATCCTCCCTCCTGCCGGGAGAAAGCAGGGACTTGTCGGAACAGCATCTCAATAAATATCATGGTTTTGACAACGCGGAATGCGGGGGCGGTAGCTTAGTTATGGCCGCGGCTTATTTTGCCCGATGGAGCGGCCCCTATAACGAAACCGATTACCCCTATCCCTATTCGTCCAATGCGATTTGGCCCGGGGCCGGTGCGTACGTCCAGAAACATGTCCAGAGGGTCGTCTGGCTGCCGAACGACAAGGACACGCTCAAATCGTTCATCTCGTCTCCCGATTACGGGGCTGTCACGCTTGCCTTCTTTTGGGGTGATGCCTACTACAATGCCTCGAATTCCGCCTTTTACTGTCCCACGGCGCAAGACACCAACCATGTCGTCCTCATCGTCGGCTGGGACGATAATTTCGCTAAGACGAAATTCTCGACGCAGCCTACGAACAACGGCGCGTGGCTCTGCCGGAACAGTTGGGGGACGTCATGGGGGATGAGTGGCTATTTCTGGATATCCTACGAGGACAAGACGATCGCCGGCCTGACCGTATTCGCCTCGGTGAAGCCTGCCGGGAATTATAAAGAAATTATCCAGTATGACCCGCTTGGCTATACTGGGAATTGGGGCTACAATGCGACCACCGCCTGGGGTGCGAATATTTTCACGGCCACGACAAATAGCCCGCTCAGGGCTATAAGCTACATCACGAACGATGCTTGCAACGTCAGTTACTATGTCTACAAAAACCCCTCGGCGACAAATCCGACGAGCGGGACTTTGGTTTCCTCCGGGACGTCATCGTTCGGTTATGCCGCCTATCTCACCAACGAACTTGCGTCTCCCGTCACCCTGGCCGCCGGCGATCGATTCTCGGTGGTCATCAAATTCGTTAATAACAGCTATACGTGGCCGGTTACAGCCGAAGGCTACAATGCGAACTACTCATCCGCGGTAACGAATGCGGCCGGCCAGAGCTTCCTAAGCTATAATGGGTCAACTTGGTCCGATTTTTATAGCTTCTCGAACAATGCCAACAAGGCTAACTGCTGCATCAAAGCCTTTGCCGGAATCACCACCTATTATACGCTGACCATGCAGAAGAATGGCAACGGCACGACCACTCCCGTCACGGGGACATATTCTTACCCCGCCGGAACCGACGTCACGATCTCCGCTTCGCCGGATGCGCACAACGTCTTTACGGGCTGGTCGCGGGACGCCAGCGGCAAGGTGAATCCCGTAACCATCAATCTGGACCGCGACAAGAGCGTGACGGCAAACTTCAAGCTGGTCAGCCCCCCGTCCAACCTGACGGCCGTCCGCTTGACGAACCGTTCCGTGACTCAGACCGAGTATATCGTCGACCTGAGCTGGAACGCCAACACGGCCAACGCCGGGCTGAACATCGTTGTGTACCGCGTTTATCAAAAGGTGGGAGACAGTTGGGTCAACCTCGCCGACCTCCCCACAAACACGCTGACCTACCGCGTCCGAATGGTCCCCAAGGGGGAGCAGACGTTCGGCGTCGCGTCGGTTGATGAAGGCGGCGTGGAAAGCGCCAGAATCACGATCGTGAAATAGGAAAGGAACAGTCCATGAAAAAAATAAGCATGTTCCTCGCTATGTCAATCATCGCGGCCATCGGGCTGCACGCTCAGGAAACGACAATGTTGAAGGTCAAGATTCAAGCGGCCAATGTCCGGGCTGAGCCGGACCTGAACAGTGCCATCGTTAAGCAGGTGAAGCTCGGCACGCTGCTTGAATCGCGCAAGAAAATCGGGGTTTGGTTTGAAATCATGATCACCGATGATAAGGGGATGCCGATATCCGGATACATCAATAGCGGCGTTGTCGATGTCGTCAGCACCGTCGGGACCAAACCGGCGGCGGGTGCCCCCCAACAGGTCGCCGTGGTCAGCCCCGGCGGAGCCAAACCGGCGCCTCAGCCAAGTCCGCCCCCCGTGGCCGGGATCCCGCCTCGTCGGCCTTCGGCCATGATCTTCGGCCGATATGGGTTGTTCTCGCCGAACGACGAGAACTTCAAATCGATCTACGGCAGCGGATCCGTCTTCGGCGGGGAACTCCGTCTCCACGTTACGAACGGATTTTACTTGTCTCTGGCGGGCGGTGTGTTCAAAAAAACGGGAGCCTTGACCTTGACAAAAGACGAGACGACGCTGACGATCTATCCCATCGACGCGATGGTCGTTTATCATTTCCTGTCCGGCGGCATCCTGCCCTATCTCGGAGTCGGCGGAGCCATATGCAAATACAAGGAAGAGAACATCATCGGAACGGTCGATAAATGGGGGTTCGGCTTCGGGTTCTGCGGAGGGGTCACAGCCCGCTGGAAATCCCTCGGAGTCGACGCCCGGGTGAAATACACCTCGGTCAAAATCAAGCCGCTCGAAGACGAGGCCGGCCTGGGAGGCTTGACCCTCAGCCTCGCGGCCGGAGTCGTATTCTGACGCTCCTTTCGGGGAAGGAGAGCATCGCCGAAATGCGACGAGCCCTGGAACTTGATCCCCTCTCTGTCGCGGCGGCGGCTTGTATCGGAGAAGTGCTCATGTTGGCGCGAGAGAGCGAGGCTGCCATTGATCAATGCCGGAGCGTGATCGCGATGGACGCGAGCTATTGGGTTGCTCACTCAGTTTTGGGATTTGCCTATCAACAGAAAGGTCAGCATCGGGAGGCGGTCGAAGTTGGCGGGGCTGAAGTAATCGTGGCTAGACGCAAAGTCATATTTCAGACCGCCGTTCCAGAGCCATGGAAGATTAAGTTTTATGGATTCTGGGCGGATCCAAAACGACAAAAAGTCGACAGCGTAATAATTCCGGTTGCCCCAAGTTTCTCCATTCGTTACAATTAACCGATGTTCACTCCGCACTCCGGAGCCGTAGGTCGCAGGTTCGAATCCTGTCAGGCACGCTCTTCTTTTCCCATTATGAGGAGGACGATGGAACTTGTTCGACGCTTGATTCTGCTCGGGTGTGTCGCTCTCGCGCTGTGGACGGCCAAGCTGGCGTCCCTTTCGCCGCTCGTCTCGGTCGAGGAGACCGATTTCGCCAAGCTCCAGGAGAAAGAATCCCGCTGGACGGACCGAGGGCAGTATCTGGCCCAACTCCCCCGCGAAGCGTATATTCAAGAGGTCATAAAAAACAGGAGCAGGACGGTCTCGGGCGCGGATTGGGCCGAGTTTTTCAAGGATACGATCGCGGCGGGCCGCGGCGAACCGACCGATGGAGCCTGGACGGAGCGGGTCGGCTCGGACGACCTCCGCTGGAAATTGACGCCTTATAAGCTGTTTTTCAAGCCGGGGGAAGCGCCGCTCGCGGCCGTCGCGGACGCCTTCCCCGTGGAGGGAGGGGAAATCTTTCTCGGGCTGATGGAGGGCGGCCGGCCGACCTATCTGACCCTGAAATATCACCGATACGACGATGGGGATTTCACCCTGGGGAGCGGGTTTTCGGGCTCGCCGAAACCACCGGCAACATTCCTTTTTCCATTTCGGAAATACAGCCTCTGGATTGCTCTTATCGGCCTCGCGGCCTATATCCTCCTGCCGCGGCGGAAGCGGCCCCCGGAGGCGCTGTTTTATGCCGGTTGGCGGATCATCCTGGGAGATGTCGCGGCCATGCTTCTTTTCACGACATTTTTCGGCCTGCCGCTTTTCATCATCGGCGGGTCGCTCCAGGTCTTTAGCCAAGCCTGGCCGCTGGCGCTCATCCTCTGGCCGCTGGCTTTTGTCGGAATCTGGCTCCTTCGGTTCAATGCCTGGACGGCAAGTTACGAGATTCTGCTTGTCCCCGGGGCAATAGAGCTTTCCACGTATAAAGAGAAAACGAATTTCCCCTTCGCCGCGATGACGTCCTACCAGCCTCTCGTCCTCAGACCGCCGCGCTGGCTCATCATCCTCTCCTGGCTGGCGGCCTTGGCCGGCCGGGGACGGCAGCGGATCGGAGCGGCGGGACGGGCACTTATGATCGGCGGCTCGGCCTTCAGCGGAGTCGGCGTCCGGATGAAAGACGGTTCGGGCGCTTATTTCTGGGTGACCGATCAAATGGGAGGCCAGGCGCTCAAGAACGCCCAGCGGATGCTTCAGATGTTCGAAAACGCCGGCGTTCCACGCCTTGACAAAACGAAGGTGATCGAAAGCATCACCTTACCGACCGGAGAGGATGCCCAGGGACATCGGATTAGAGAAGGCGGAGGCCGGTCGCTTGGAGTTCTTTTCCTTCTTCCCATTGCGGCCATTGTCACGATTTCGCTTATTTTGGCATTCGGCCGGCCGCATTCGACGATCAAGGCGGCGGACGCGGTCTCGTCGACGGGGACGAAGACGAATGAAGCGACGAAGGGAGAACCGCTGAGCGATCCGGACGCGGTCTGGACAACGCCTATCGGCAAAGGGGATATCTCCATCGGTCAGGCCATCGTCCGGACCTCGGACGGCGGTTTCGCGGTCGCGGGATACGCGTCGACGGGGGGCACAGATCTGGATTTTCTCCTGGCCAAAGTGGATGCGGCGGGACGGCTCCAATGGGAAAAAACTTATCCGGGAGAACTCCGAGAGTATGGACTTTTTGTCTGTCCCGCGAGCGACGGCGGGTTTTTTGTCTTGGGGGAATCGCGCCCGGCGGACGACCTGCTCGGAGGCGGGAGAGACGTCCTCCTGATCAAGACCGATCCTTCCGGGGATAAGCTCTGGGAGAAGACCTGGGGCCAAGCCGAGCAGGATGACGTCCCGCTCGCCCTCGCTCCGGGGAATGACGGCGATTGCCGGACTCTCATCCGAACGCCGTCGAGCGTGGACCTCCTGGTTTGGGATGCCGGCGGGACCGTCATCAAGCACGAAAAACGCGTTATCCTGTCCCAGTTCGAGGAACCCGAGAATATCAAGGCGGCGGCGTTTGCCCCCGGCGGAGGGTTTGTCCTCACGGGCGAGGAGCGCAAGCAAGGAGCGAGTTTCGTCGACCTCTTTATGGCCAAGTTCGATGCGCGGGGCGAGATCGCCTGGAAGCAAGTCTCCGGCGGTCCTGGAAAGGAAAGCGGGGTTGCGGTCATTCCGCTCAAGGACGGCGGATTCGCGGCCGCCGGCGTCGTCAATGTCTTCGACGAGAGCGGGGAAAACGTCTATCTCCTCCGCACTGACGCGCGGGGGGATGTCCAGGGCGAGTATTCGCACGGCGGCGCCGGCGACCAGTCGGGCGCGGCTCTCCTTGAGACGGAAGACGGAAATTTTATCGTCGTGGGGACATTCAAGGAAGGAGACGCGCCGGTCGGAATCTACACGGTCACGATCATCCCCGGACGCAACGAGAAGCCCGAGAAGCGGATCGCCGGGGGACCGTATGGGGCCGAGGGCGCGGCCGTCGCCCAGGCCGGTGACGGCGGCTATGTCATCGTAGCGAACAGGACGACCACCTGGATGGGAGCCAAGGGAATCGAGTTGATCAAGATCGCGAAGAGATAAATGAATTGCGAGTGCGCGATCAGAGGCCTCCGGAGCCGTAGGCCGGAGGTTCGAATCCTCTCAGGCACGCTCTTCTTTTCCCCTTGTTTTTATCGCTTTTTTAGCAATGGCTTATTTCTTCCTGTGCACGCGCTGTCGGATTCAGCTTCTTCTGGCGTTTTCCTATAAGCGGCGTGGCTTTCGCCCGTCCTTCCAGGCAAAGCGCATGGAGGAGTGGGGCGAGTGGATGCGGCAGAGAACAAAGAGGTTTTTGGAGAATATAGAGCCAAGGGCGACAAAATCTATGTGGCTCTCATAGAGTCTGAAAAAAATGATTCCGAGTTTTAAGCCGGGTTTCCGCAAGTTCGCGAAATTGCGTCTCTTTTGTTCCGGGCCTTATTTGTTCTCCTGCTTTTTTTCATAGGTGAAGGCTTTCAAGAGCTCCATGGGGAGAGGAAAGACTATCGTCGAATTCTTTTCCGCGGCAATTTCCGTCAAGGTGCCCAGGAATCGGAGCTGAAG
>JAPKZI010000047.1 GCA_026393865.1 Candidatus Aminicenantota bacterium | reverse complement strand
GATGTCGATATAGGCGTCCAGCGTCCATTTCTTGAAGACGAACCTCTTCTGCACTCTCAGGTCCAGCCGGTGGTAGGCGGGATAGCGGAGCGTGTTGATCCGGGTCAAGTCGAAATAGGTCCAGTCCTTCTGCGTGGAGACCTTCATGTCGAAGGGCGTGTACGGCTGTCCGCCCATCAAACGCCACTTAAGCGAGACCTCCCAGCGCGGAGAGAATCGATGGGACACGATCGCGTTCAAAACATGGCGGAAATCGAAATCTCCGTAGCGTAAAACACCGTCCAAAGCCTTATACTTAATCACGGAGTAGGCGTAGTCGATGAACCAGGACCATTTGTCCTTGGCCGCGTTCTGGGCCGATATTTCCAAGCCGCGGGCATAGCCCGATCCGGCGCTGACGAGCGGCGAACCGTAGTACGTGGGGATGACGCTCCCGCCCAGGTTGGCCAGCGTCTGGTAGGGATTGGTCGTGTCCACGGGATAATTGTGATAGGTCTTGTTATAGATCTCGGCCGTGGCTTTGACCGCTTTGCCGAAGATAGTCTCCATCCCGAACACGGCATGCTCCGAACGGAGATACCTGAGGGTCTTGTTCGTCGGATGGCAATTCAACCAGAAGGTCTCCGGCGCTTGATAATAGATCCCGTAGGAGACATGGACCGAGGTGTCCGGCCAGAGTTCGTAGCTCAAGCCCAGACGCGGGCTGAACACCGTTTGGCCGATATAATTGAAGCGATCGATCCGGATCCCCCCGGTGGCTTTGAGACGGGCCGTGAGCGGATAGCTGGTCTGAAGATAGGCCGCCCATTTTCCTGAATTCAGGCCGGCATCCAGGTTCTTCTTGGTATAACTGAATCCCAACCGGTCGATCATGACGTATCCGCCGCGAAAATAAATGTGGTCGTCGGCGTCGACCTGTCGGTAAGACAGCCCGCCCATGACCTGAAGCTCGGGCGTCACGAAGATCTCCATGTCCATCCGGCCGGTCGTTTCCTTGACGTTCGAGCGGAGTGTATAGCGCTCGAGGCTATGGCTGAATTCGTTGTTGAAATAGCGATTGTCCGTCCTGGACAGCGTGAAATAGGCGACACCAGATCGGCCCAGGGTCCATTTCAGGGTGCCGCCGGCAAGGTATTGATGATCGTTGAAGTTGATCGTCATCCGCTCCGCCGGCGGTTCGTCGGACTCCTCGATGTCCAGGTTGTCCGTAGCCACGAGCCCGAGCAGGGAGAATTGGAGGTTCCTCGAAATATCATACACGGCCTTCAGTTGAACATCGAAGAACTCAGGCATCACCGTCATTTCCATGGTCATGCCCTTGGGAACGGCTATAAAAAAATCCTTGCGCAGGGAGAAGATCCAGGAGCCTTTATCCTTGATCAAAGGGCCTTCGGCGCTCCCCGAGACGCCGAAGAGACTGAGGTTCAGGTCGCCGCGGACCCGCGTCCGGTCCCCTTCGCGAAGCGTGATTCGCGTGATCGAGGAAAGCTTGTCGCCGTAGTACGCGGGAAATCCGCCGCTGTAGAACTCGACGTTCCTGACCAGGTTCGCGTTGAGGAGCCCGAAGTATCCGCCCCCGCTCGAGTTCTGGGACCCAAAATGGCTGAGAGAGGGGAGCTGGATCGAATCGAGCATGAAGAGGTTCTCGGCCGGGCTTCCGCCCCGGACGATCAGGTCATTCCTGAAATCCCCGGCCGAGGCGACGCCCGGGATGATCTGCAGGGCCCGGCTGACGTCCTCGAAGATGCCGGGCAAAGCCCGGAGCTCGGCCCCGGACAGGGTCAGCCGGCTCGAGGCCACCGTCTCGGGCCGGGCCAGGCCGTCCGCGGTGACCGTGATCTCCTTTCTGATCGATTCGAGAGCGGCGTCGACGACGATGTCCTTGGCGGCGCCTCCCGCGCGAACCTTGACGATGACCGGCAGGAAGCCGTCCTTTTCGAACAGGCACTGATAGGTTCCCGCCGGCACGCCGGCCAGGCGAAATACCCCGGCTTCATCCGTCAGCGCGAGGAAATCCGTATCGAGAAGGCTGACCCGTGCCTGGTACAGCGGCGCGCGGGAGATCTTGTCCGTCACCCGGCCGCGGAGGTCAAGGGACGAGCCTTCGGCTCGCCACTCGCCCGTGGCTTGTATCCACGGGCGAGTACGGCGGAAGTGGACCCCCGGGCAAAGCCCGGGGCCCCGGCCGCCGTCAAAGGCCTCGATATCAGAAAAGGCGAAGACGGCAAGAGAGATTAAGAATATGGAAAGAAGGGAAAAAGAATGAGATCCCTCACTTCGTTCAGGACGACCCAAAGGGTCAATCCTCTTTGTAAAGCGCGTCGATGACCGCTTTGTATTTATCCTGGACGATGTTGCGGCGGACCTTAAGGGACGGCGTCATCTCTTCCCTCTCAATCTCGAAGTCCCGCTCGAGAACGGCGATCTTCTTGATCCTCTCGTACGAGGCCAGGTTCGGGGTAGCCCGGTCGATCTCCGCTTTCAGGAAGCTGACGATCTGCTCGTTCCTGACCAGCTCGGCCCGGCCGGCGAAGGGAATATTCCCGATTCTCGCATACTCTTCCAGCTTTTCGAAGTTGGGGACGATGAGGGCCGAAATGAACGGCCGCCGGTCGCCGATCACGACGGCGTTGGCGATGTAAGCGTTGGTTTTAAGGATGTTCTCGATGGGCTGGGGGGCGATGTTTTTCCCGCCGGCGGTGACGATGAGGTCTTTCTTGCGGTCGGTGATGACGAGAAAGCCGTCCCGATCGATGAGGCCGATGTCGCCGGTCTTAAACCAATCCCCTTCGAAGACCTCCGCGGTCTCGGCCGGCTTCTTATAATACCCTTTCATCACGTGGGGACCGCGGGTCAGGATCTCGCCGTCAGGGGCGATTTTGACCTCGATGCCGGGGATGGGTTTGCCCACCGTCCCGAACCTCAGGTTTTCGAAGGTGTTGAGGGCTATGGCCGGAGAGGTCTCGGTCAGGCCGTAGCCTTCCATGATCACCAGCCCTATGGCGTAGAAGAATTCAGCGATGTCCTTCGACAGAGGCGCCCCGCCGGAGACGAAGAACCGGATGCGGCCGCCCGTCTTGGCGATGATCTTGGAATAAACGAGCTTGGCGGCCAGGTTCCGCCGGAAGCGCAGCCACCCCCCGATCGGGAGATTAGCCAGTTTCCGCCGGGCGAACTCCTTACCGACCTTCACCCCCCAGAAGAAGATCTTCCGCTTGAGGCCGGAGCTGACCAGGACATTGTCCATGACCTTGGCGTAGATCTTCTCGAAGATGCGCGGCACGCTGACCATGATATGGGGCTTGACCTCGACGAGATTCTGACCCACGGCCTCGACGCTCTCGGCATAGCCGATGGTGCAGCCTTTATAAATATAGGCGAACGTCACCATGCGCTCTAAAATGTGAGAGAGCGGAAGGAAGGAGAGGACGGTATCCTTGACGGTGAACTCCAGCTGTTCGGCGGCCGTCTTGATGTTGCTGACGAAATTGCCGTGTGTCAGGATGACGCCCTTCGGAACGCCCGTGGTGCCCGAGGTATAAATGATCGAAGCCTCGTCGGCGGATTTCACGGCGCGCGCCGTCTGTTCGAACAGCCCGGGCTGGGCCTGGTCGAGCTTCGCCCCTCGGGCGATGACCTGGGCCATGGTCAGGCAGCCCGCCGGGGCCTTCGGGGTTAAAGCTATAAAATGCTTGACCAGAGGAAGATCCTTTTTCACCGCCTCGATCTTCGCCCAGAGCTCCTCATTGGAAAAGACGACGAACTTGGCATCACAATCACCGATGATGTACTTCACCTGTTCGGGGACGAGCGTCGTGTAGACCGGGACGGTGATGCCGCCGAGGCAGAGGCAGGCGAAATCGGTCATCGTCCACTCGGGCCGGTTCTCGGAAAGGATGATGAGCTTATCGCCTTTGGCCAGGCCCAGGTCTTTCAATCCCAAGCTGAGATGCCGGATCGTGGCGCCGAACTCTTCGGTCGAGATCGGCGCGTACCGCTCTCCCCTCTTGACGAGCAAGAGCTCGGGCTTGGGGTAGCTTTTCAGGGTGTTGAGCAAAATCTCCGGAAGCGTGTTAATCATTTTTCCCTCTTCAATCAAAGTATGCCGATTTTAGTTTCGGCAGGGACGGCTGTCAAGCGAAAATGGAAATATGGGGCGGATTTGGGGTCGCGTCTACATTTGGAAATATGGGGTCGCGTCTACATTTGGCCGAAAAAAAGTGGCCAAATGGAGAC
>JAPKZI010000154.1 GCA_026393865.1 Candidatus Aminicenantota bacterium | reverse complement strand
CAGGAGGTTGCTTTCGCCCGAAACGGCTAGGACGAGGATCGGCTTGCTCTGCGGGTCGAGGGGGATAATGGTCGGGTTATCCGTGCCTTCCGGAAGATTGTCGCGGACATTATCGAGCGCCTCGCGCGTATGGAGCATGGTGAAATCCATGTCCGTCCCCCAGGCGAACTCTAGGGTCATGAATGAGACGCCTTCCTTGGAGACGGATTCGACGCGCCTCAGTCCGGGAATGCGGCTGACGCCCGCCTCGAGCCGCGTCGTCACCAGCGTTTCGATCTCCTCGGGGGCCACGCCGGGATACTGGGTCAGCACGGACAGGCGCGGATAGCTGATGTTCGGAAGGAGATCGACGCTCAACTGGCGGAGGGAGACGAGGCCGAGCAAGACGATGGCGATGTAAAACATCCAGGTCGTCACCGGCCGGTCAATGGCGAGTTTAGCGATTTTCATTATGCCCAGCCTTTAATATGAATTGTCATTGCGAGCCATCACGCGAGAGCGTGATGACGTGGCCATCTCACCTAATTTCATTTCTCGATGATCTTATAATGATAAATTTTCGCTCGGCGCTCGACGTCGATCAGGAACAGGTTGTCCTTGAAGATACGGATGGCGCTGACGAAATGTTCGAGCGGGACCTCGCCAAGAAGTCCACCATCTGTGTCAAACACTTCGAGCTTAAAGGCGTCCGTTTTTTGGAGTTCCCTATCGCCCATCGTTTTGACCGAAGAAACTCCCCCGCTTCCGCCGGTCATAATCGTCCCCACCTGCTCTTCTTTTTTAAGCTGCCGGTTCAGGGTGATGACCCAAGCCCGTTCTTTCTCGTCGACGGCGATGCCGATGGAACAGGTATTGAATCGCGGCGCCTGCATCGAAGTCCCCCGTTCGGACCGTTCGACCGTTCCCTTCTCGAGCATTTCGGTGCTGTAATTCAGGGGCCGGTCGGCCGTCCACAACAAAATCCCTTTCGGGGAATATTTCTCGATCCTGTTTTGGTTGAAAAACGACAGATAAAGGTTATCATCCTTATCGGCGTCGAAGAAGCTGATGTTCCCTGAACTCGTAGAAAATTCATCGCCGAAATCGAAGGCATCCGCAAGATCCTGCTTGGTCTTACCGTCAAGATCGTAGATCTTGATCAGTTTCGGCTTCTTCTTGTTTCTCTGTTCGGATGCGCCGCGGCCGAAGCCGAGATAGATCCCTCCGGCCACCATTCCGGAATTCAGATGGCGGATCTTCATGACCATGTCATTCAGCGTCCGAATGGTCCGGAGCTCCCGTCCTTCCGGAGAAAGGACCAAAATCTTTTTCTGCATGCTTTCCAGCACATAAAGACTTCCCGTCGGGCCGATGTCGAGCGAACTCGGATAGTTGAATTCTCCCGGTCCCTGGCCCTTGCGGCCGATCGTCGCCAGATATTTGCCGTCGGGGCCGAACTTCTGGATGCGCTGGTTCATGGCATCCAGGACATACACGTTTCCGCCGGCGTCCATGGCCACATCCGAAGGCTGGTTGAAGGCCAGGTTGGGATCATCGATGTCGATATCGCCGTACGTCCTCACCAGCGTCAGAGAGACGGCCGGATTCGCGCCCCATGTTCCGCCTTTTTCATTGTGGACGATCCGGACGCCGGTCTTGTTCTCGATCTTCTGGGAATAGGATCGGGTCGGGACAAAGAGGATAAACCCTCCAAGGACGCTGATCGCCAAGAGTCTTTTCATTTTCTCCCCTCCACGCCAGGCTTTATGGAATTCCAATTCTTAATCCAATACCGTTGGATGACATATCGCCTATCTTTCTAGAATTCATAATCCCTGAACTTCAGACCCTTAGACTTAAGCGTCGTCCCCATTACCTTTTCGAGCTGGGCCACGGCGAGCATGTAATCGATGATCGCCCGGATCTCGGTCGTCTTGGCGTTCGTGAGCTGCCGTTGATAACTCAGCAGCCACTCGATCGTCCCCAGGCCGAGCTGGTATCTCTGGAGTTCCGCCGCCACCCGTTTCTCTTGAAGCTCCCGGGACGCCGCCGAAGAAGCGATCTTCCGCTCGGCGTTCTGCAGCTCCTTGATCGCCTCGGCCACTTCATAGGCGATGGCCTGTTTTTGCCGCTCCAGCCGCAACCGGGTCTGTTCTTCCTGCATCTTGGCTTTGGCTAGGTTGGCCCGGCTGAAGATCGTGGAGAAAGGCACCGTCAAATTCAAGTTGACGGACCAATTTTTATAGGTCCTCTTGAAGGCTTCTTTGAGCGCGTCCGCCCGGCTGCCTTCGACCTTCCCGATGATGGTCCCGGTAAAAGGATTGTTGTTGTCATAGATATATTTGATTCCCGATTGGCCGGGGCTCCAGGTCGAGAAGGTCAGGTCGAGCTGAGGGAGAAGCTGATTTCGCGAAAAGCTGACGTCCAACGCACTCGTCTCGACATCCTTCTCGGTCTGGACGAATTCAGGTCTTTCTCGCAGGGCGATGGCCAACGCTTCGTCATAGGTTATAGCCTTTTTTTCGATGACTGGTATATCCGCGAGCGCCAGCGACCCGAAGGCGGCCGGAGAATCGGAGGGAAGGTTCAGGATTTTTTTCAGCCGCGTTTCACTCTGTTCCAAGGCCGATCTCGCCGAAACGAGGCTGTCCTCGTATTGGGCGACCTCGGCTTCGGAGCTGAGGATCTCCAGGGCCGATTTCGTCCCGATGCGGACGCCTTCCTGGTTCTTTCTCAAAATGGCCCGGCTCTGCTCCAACGAATTTTCCTGGACTTTCACGTTCTCGATGGCCGAATAAAGATTCCAATAAGCGTCCTCAACGTCGTAGACGGTCTGGATGAGCTGGGCTTTGAGCCCGGAGACCGACTGATCGTGTTGGATGAGGGCTTTGAGGGTGTCGATCCGGTTCACCTTGGGCCCGAAGCCTTTCAGAAGAGGCTGAGTGAGGTTGAGTCGAAAATTGCTGAAATAAGAGGGATTGATGAGAGTAAACGCCCGGGAAGTATTGGTCTGGGAATTCAGGAACAAGAGCGAGACCTCAGCGCCCGTGACAATCCTCTGGCTCAATCCGAATGAATATTGATCGGATTTGCTGGCGACGCTGGCCCCCTCGACGCCCCAGGTCCCCGGTTGATTCAGATCTTGCTTGTTGTAGGATAAGCTGAACTCAGGGATATATTTTTCCTTGGACTCCGAAATCGAAGCCTCGCTGATCCCCGGGTTCAAGGCTTCGATGGACAGGTCGAGGTTGTTGGCCAAGGCGGCGGCGAGGCATTCCTTGAGGGTCATGGTTCGGGCCGGTTTGACGCTTTTCTGTTCTTGGGAGAAGCCGATCGGCCGACTCAGGCACAGAAGCAGGCCCAGAAACATCCACCCGGCATATTGGACTTTTTTTCTTTTTGGCATCTTTCCCCCCTTAAGCATGGGTCGTGAGAATTATTTGTTGACCGTGACGCGGGTGTCGTGGGCCAGGGTGAAATGACCTTCGGTGATGACCATCTCCCCTTCCTTGACGGTCTCCTCGGGCCGCTCGCCGGGAAGGATCTCGGCGTAATCCTCGTTTTCGAGCCCGATCTGGACATATCGCCACTTGGCCAGATCTCCTTCGACCACGAAGAGGAGCTTCCGGCCTCCCCGGACGAGAATCGATTCCTGGGGAACGAGGAGTCTGCCTTTATGGATCTCGGCGGCGATCTCCACTTCGGCGTGCATGCCCGGTTTGATCTCTTCGGTCGGATTGTTCATGGCGATGTGCACGGCGCAGGTTTTATCATCGGCATTGACGATCGGGCTGATGGCCTCGACGGCGCCCTTGAAGACCTTGCCGGGATAGGCGCTGAAGCGGAGGTCCACTTCGCGGCCGACCGACATCTTGCCGATCTCGCTCTCAAGGACCTTGGCCTTGACCCGAATCAGGCTGATATTGACCAGGGTGAACAGTTCGCGTCCGGCGTCGATGTGCTCGCGGGGCGAGATCTTGATCTCCGTGATGATTCCGGCAAACGGAGCCCGGATCCGACATTTCTCGAGTTCCATCCGGGCGATCTTGACGTCGATCTCCAGTTGGGTCAGGTTCTTGGACGAGGCCATGATCTCGTCTCTTTTGCGGCCGGCCTCGATCAGGGCGAGCTCATAATCCTTTTGGGCTTTTTCGAAATCGGCCTGGGAGAGGAGGCCCTTTTGAAACGCGGTTGAAGCTTGCTTGAAATCAACCTCGGACTTGTTCAGCTTCTCGAGGGCGGCCGGCGTGATTTCTTTATCGGCCGTGGCGAACTGCTTCTCCAGGAAAAGATCGGATACCGCTTTCAGGCGCAGGGAATCGGCCCGTTCCAAGCGAAGCCTGTATTCGAGGTCGTCGAGCTCGAGGAGGACGTCGCCTTCTTTGACATGCCGCCCCTCGGCCGCTTTCAGGTTTTTGACCACCCCGCTCACCTCGGCCTTGAGGGCGATCTTTTTGTCGGTGAAGGCTTCTCCCGGCGATTTGAGCTTGATGATGAGCTCGCCTCGCCTGGCCGGGACGGCCTTGACCGGGAGCGGCGCCGCCTCGGTTCTGTCCTGCGCGGGCTGGCCGGAGCCTGATCCTCCGCCCGTTCCGGCTGAGGCGGCCGCGGCTTTATCGGCCGGCGTTCCCGGGGCCGGGCCTTTTTTGAGAACCAGGAAATAGCCCAAAAGCCCGACCGCGATGATGAGGAACGAGATTAAAAGGATTTTCTTAGGAATGACCATGTTCCCCCCTCTCCAGGAGATTTTTCATATATTCCCTGCGGATAAATAATACTTCAAATATCCGGATTTCGTTTAAAATATTTTTAAAGGGTCGGACAATCGGCACACGGCTCTTATTATAGACTATCTCCCGCCAGAAAATTCCCATGTCCTTGGAAATATCCGCCGAAATCAGAACCATATTCAAGCCTGCAAGCCCGAGGCTACGATTCAACGAGCGTGATCATGACCGGATCGGGCTTGTCCTCATAAAGAAGGCGCAACTTCTCGTAAACGAACGCCCGCTGATAGACGTCGAGGGCTATCACCAGGCCAAACGCCGCTCCATAGTATATGATAAAGTTCCCGGGATTTCGAAAAAGCGTTCTCTCGAGAGAGCTGAACGCGGACAGGGCGAATATGAAGGACAGGCCGTAGATCAGCCAGAGGTATTGCAGGCGGGCCCGTCCCGGGACGGTGACGCAGGAGAAGGGGATTTTTCGAAAATTCCAGAAGAGGATCTGCAAGAGAAGCAGGGCGAAGGCCAGCCCGTAGAGGCCATGGAGCAGAGCCGCCCAAGCCCCCCACGTCAAGAGGAAGAAAACGTACAGTCCTCCGAAAAGCGGAAGGATCGCATAGAAAAGGATCGCCTTTTTCAATCCGACGAAATAAGGCGTCCGGCTGTTCCGTTCGGTCAGGCGGAAGATCCAATTCGATTCGGCCGCCAAGGGGACGTTGACGATAGAGCGAAGTCCCAAAAGAAGAAAAAAAGCCAGGATCAGGGGCATGGCCAGGAGATTCAGGTTGTCCATGCCAAGATTTCGCAGGGCGTTTATTTGAGAACCAAAAAGGACGAGGAGCAATCCCAAAGCAAAGGCCAGATAACCCGCGAGGCGGACCTTGTGAAGCGCGCTGTTCCTTAAAGTCCGGCCAAAGAAATGAAAGACCGCCCGCTCTGTGGGATCCTTTAAAACAACCGCATCGAAGGCCGAGGACAGGCGATCCCTGATGCTCTTGAACAGGGCGGGCTTGGCCTGGACCTCGAGCGACTTTCGGACATGTCTTCGATAGCTGAGGGCGAGGGCCAGAAAATAGGCCAATCCTAGGACCAGGATGGCCGAGAGCCCGATGGACACCGAAGCCGAATACAGCGGATCCCGCCGGCCGAGGATCGATTCATAGATCCCGGCGAACCACATCGGCGGAAAGAGCAGGACCGATGCATCGCCCCGATCCTTGAGCCCGGCCAGGGACGAGAAAAAGCGGTTGGTCGTTTCCCGGTTCACGAGGAGCGTCATCAGCAGGAAGATGCAGACGACGGCCAGGCCGAAACGGATGACAAGGGAAAGCGTCTTGAACAGCTTCGGGCTGAGAACGAGAAGCAGAACGGCCTGAATGGCCACGAACAGGAGAAATACGAAGGTGAACGCGGCCAGGGAACTCAGGAGGTGGGCGGCGAAATAAAGCCCCAGAGTCCCAAGGTCGTTGGAGATCCAGCCGGGCAGGACAAAAGCGATCACCATGAAGGACAGGGAGCAGACCGCCGCCGTGTAAAAGACAATGAAAACGGCCATGGCCGCGGACTTGGCGCAGAACAGCGTCCGGGTCCGGACCGGGAGGACCATCAGATTGGACTGGTCCCGCTTGTCGAGGAAGATCACGTCCCATTCGAGAAGCGTGGCGAAGGCCAGGAGGACCATGAAGAATGACAGGAAATGGCATTTTTCGAGCCAGGACTCGCCCCGATCGGCCACGAATATGTATCGCATCATCAGCGAATTGGCGATGAGCCAGCCCAGAGAGGCAACCATAGCCAGGATAACGGCGAGCTTCTCCTTCATCTGCTCCTGGAAGGGAAAGACGTCGTTCTGGAAGAGCCGGTTGAAGAAATGGCGGGTCAGAACGAAGGCCTGCTTGGGTTCTCCGGACAGGGAGGCCGAGAGGCGATCGTAACTCAACATGTCAGGCCTTCATGACGTCGATGATTTCCCTGGCAGCGGCCTCCGTATCCTCCTGGACGACGAGCTGGCTGAAGATCTCGACAAGTGATGGAAGGTGCATCAGGGTGCGCAGGTTCTCGACGGAGTCATCGGCGACGATGTCGCCCTTATGGATGATGATGACCTTGGTGCAGATTTTCTCCGTGACCTCGAGGACGTGGGATGAGTAGATGACGATCTTGTTCTCAGCCGCCAGGCGAAGGACGAGATCGCGGATGACCAGGCTGGTCGTGACGTCGAGCCCAGACAACGGCTCATCCAGGAGGAGGATGTCCGGATTGTGAAGAAGAGCGGCCGAAATCAGGATCTTCTGCTTCATTCCCTTCGAATACGAACCGATGGCGCCGTCCATTTCGGTCTTGAGATCGAATAGGCGGAGGAATTCGATGATCTTTTCGTGCAGGATGCTCTCTGGAATATCGCGGAGCCGGCCGACCATCTCCAAATAATCGTAGCCGGACAAGTGGGGATAGATCTCGGACTGCTCGGGGACGTACCCCAGCCTTCGTTTATAAGCGAACGGGTCCTTTTTAATATTTGATCCCTCGAAAAGGATATCGCCGTCGGTCGGCTCTAAGAGTCCCGCCAGCATCCTGATCGTCGTGGTCTTGCCCGCCCCGTTCGGCCCCAAATAGCCGAGGACTTCGCCCGGCCGGGCGGAGAAACTCACATGATTGACGACGGGAAAGACCGAGAATTTCTTGGTGACCCCTTTTAGCTCGAGCACGTCCGATATCACAGCAACTTTTATGCCGATTTTATATCTTGAAGCACCCTAATCGATATTAATAAAGACGCCGTCCTCATGTAAAGCTTTTTTACGGTTCGCTCCAAAATTCTTCGAAAAAAAAGGGACGATCAGTAGACCGTCCCCTCAAAGAATTTCCTCGAGCCGCTCGTGCGGCCTCGCCATCCACGGTGGCCGGGGCCCCAGGCATTGCCCGGGGGTCCACTTCCGCCGTACTCGCCCGTGGATACAAGCCACGGGCGAGTGGCGAGCTGAAGGCTCGTCCCTTGACCTAAAAGGTCACTTTGTCGGATCCGGGAGGATCTTCGCGATTCCCGTGAACTGCTGATTGTCGACGATGAGGACGACCCTGTATTCGCCCTCTCCGGCCGCGCTCGATACGAAATTCGGGTCCTGCTGCTGGCCTCTCATCTGGGCTAGGAGAGCGGGAGAAACGTCGTCCAAGTTGATGCCGGCCCCACCACCGCCTCCGAAGCGGCCTCCCCTGGCCGGAGCGGCTTTCTTTTCCTCTTCGGTCCGCTCACGGCGCTTCATCATATTCCACACCACCTGGTTGAGGCCGGGATTGGCCGTCCCTTTGAGCTCGTTGATGAGCATATTGCCCTGGTAGATCTGGACCTTCACCTCAGCCGCGGGCTTGGCTTTGAGATAGTAGTTGATGGCGACCCCCGCCGGCTCGCTCTTGCCGTTGAGATTGAGCGAGCTCGAATTGAAGCGGCCGCTTTCCGACCAGCGAAACCTGGGCTCGATAGCGCACAAGTAGGCGTTGCCGGCCAGAACCTGAAGCGTCAGGCCCTGGAGGGCCGAGATGTCCGCGATATAGATGCCGCGGCCGTGAGTGGCCACGATCAGGTCGTTTTCGCGCGGATGAATCTTCAGGTCGTAGATGGGCTGGGTCGGCATATTGCCCTTCATCTTGGTCCAGGCCTTGCCGCCGTCCAGGGAGACATAGATCGCCATGTCCGTCCCGACGAAAAGGAGGTTCGGGTTCTTGACGTCTTCGCGGATGACGTTGATCGATTCGTTCGGCAGGTTCGCGGCGATCGAGGTCCAGGTCTGGCCGTAATCCGTTGTCTTGTACAGGAAGGGCCGGAAGTCGTCGTTCCTCAGGCCGGTGTAGGAGACATAGGCCGTTCCGGGATCGGAATTGGACGCCGCCACACGACTCACCCAGTAGCCGGGGTTGCCGGTGATCTTTTCGTTGAGCTTTGTCCAGTTCTTGCCGTCGTCGCGAGTCACCCAGACGTTGCCGTCGTCGGTGCCCACCCAGAGCAGGCCTTGGATCAGGGGCGACTCGTCGATGGTCGTCAGGGTGCAATAATGGATGTTGCCGTCGCCGCCTTTGCCCTGAGGCAGCTTTGCCGGATTATTGGTCGTCAGATCGGAGCTGATCTCCGTCCAGGTCTCGCCGCGGTTCGTCGATTTCACCAGGATGTTGCCGCCATGGTAAACGCTGCTGTCATGGATCGAGACCAGAACAGGAGAGTTCCAGTTCCAGCGCGTGGCCGGCTTGGTCCGGGAATAGGCGATGCTTTTCGATTCGCCCGTAACGAGGTCCATCCTCTGGAGCGTGCCGTTCTGGGATTCGTTGTAGAGGTAGCGGTTGGTCCGCTTGTCGAAGACATTGTACATGCCGTCGCCGCCGCCGACCGTCTGCCAGTCCTCCAGCCGGATCGCCGCTCCCCCCTTCTTGGTGCTGGGCCCCATGAGCGAACCGTTATCCTGCAATCCTCCGGCGACCCGGTATGGATAGGACATGTCATAATCGACCGCGTAGAACTGGGCCATCGGCAGGAAGTCCGGATGGAACCAGGCTTTGCCTCCGTCGAAGGTCACCCCCATGCCGTGGTCGTAGCCGAGGAGCATGTGATTGGAATTGGCCGGGTCGATCCATAGGGCGTGGTTATCGCCGCCGAAGCGAAAGGGGCTGCCCCAAGTCTTGCCGCCGTCCTTGGATTCCTGGACGCCGACCGAGAGGGCGTAGACGTGTTTGTCGTCGTTGGGATCGACGATGATATCGCAGTAATAATAACCCGGGCCGGAGCCGATGCTCTGTTTCTCGGGACTGATCTTTTTCCAGGTCGCGCCGGCGTTGTCCGTGCGATAGACCTCGCCGTCGATCATGCCGCTGCTCGGCTTGCCGGCGACGATCTCTTTCATCCGGTCCTCGGGCGACATGTTGGGCTTGTTGCCGTTCTCGATGACGGCGTAGAGGATGTTCGGGTTCTTGGGATAGATCGTAAGCCCGATGCGGCCGAGCACTCCGCCGGGAAGGCCGCCGCCGAGCTTTTTCCAGCTCCGGCCGCCGTCCGCGGACTTATGGATGCCGCTGCCCGTGCCGCCGAGCTGGAAATTCCAGTCCTGGCGGAACTTATCGTAGGTGGCCGCGTAGAGAATATCGGAATTCTTGGGGTCCATCACCACGTCGACGGAGCCGATGGCCTTGGTCCCGATCTTGACGTCGAGCGATTTGACCCAGGTCTTGCCTCCGTCGCGCGTCATGTAAAGACCGCGGTCGGGATTCTCGGAGTAGAGGTGGCCGAGGACCGCGACATAGACCACGTCGGGATTCGTCGGATGGATGACGATGCGCCCGATGTGATGGGACTCTTTGAGGCCCATGTTCTTCCAGGTCTTGCCGGCGTCCGTGGATTTGTACATCCCGTCGCCGTAGTAGGTGCTGCGGGACGAGTTGGCCTCGCCCGTCCCCACCCAGACGATATTGGGATTGGACGGCGCGACGGCGATGTCGCCGATCGAGATCACCTTTTCATTTTCGAAGATGGAATCGAACGTCTGCCCGTTGTTCACGGTCTTCAACAGGCCGCTCGAGGCCGTGGACGCGTAGAAGGTATAAGGATGCTGGAGAGGGACGGCGAAGTCCGTGAACCGGACGCCCTGGCGGGACGGCCCGATGTCACGGTACGCGATCGACTTGAAGAAATCCTCGCTCAAGGCCTGGCCGTAAGCGTTCGCCAGGCTCAAGAGAGAGACCGCCGCAAGCGCGAGCACGAACAGAATTTTAGAACGGGATCTTAAAACACGCATGAAACCTCCATGAAAATAAGCATTGATAAAAAGAAAATTTTGGCGGGATCCGGTGAGGTGATAACACAACTCTGTTGGTCCAAAAATCACTCTAGTGATTATCACATCGTCCGGGAAAGGTCAATATCGCTCTATATCCAGGAGAAATCACCTATAAAAGCCTGTCATCGCGAGGACGGAGGATCCGGACGTGGCGATCTCGTAGTCCTTCGACGCGAAGATATCTTCACATCTTTGGTCTTGTCACTTGATTTCCCAGACGATGGAATAGCGCTTGACGACCTCGTATCCCTCGGCGTCCGGCTCGATGGCGTAATATTTTCCGGACCGGATCAGCCGGACCTTGGGATTGATGAGATCCGCATGACGGCTCAAAGGCACGCGTCCGATGAATCGCCCTTCGGCGTCGAAGATCTCGTGGATATCCTGGCGGTTGTCCGGGGTTCTTTCCCAGGTCTGGACGAAAAGCCGGCCGAGATCGTCGACGAAAAAGCTGCGATAGGCCCCGTGATGGGAGGAATAATTATAGACGGGATTGATTCCGGCGGGGGTTTTCCTATCGGCGAATTCATCGATATCTTTTTGGGTGACTTTAAGCGGGCCGCCGTCCCGAAGGACCTTTCGGATGAGCTTGCCGGCGGGATCATGATAGCGGATCTCATAGGTCTTTCCTTCCCCATAGATCAAGCGATCCCGCGCATCCACTACCCAATATTCCCGCGGCGCGAATGGATTATGGCTATCGTCCTCCGGGCGGCTGGAGATCTCGGCCAGGACCCGGCTCATATCGGCGGACATTTTTTTCAACGTATCCATGGGTTGTCCGGGGCCAAACTCCGTCGCGGAGACGTACGCGTTCCCTTGTGAATCGGTCTTGATACCGGCGATCATTCCTCTGAGCGGAATGCTCCTAAGGAACTTCCCTTCCAGCGAGAAAAATGTCAGCTTCCGGTTGCGAATATCATAAAGGGCCAATTCGCTCGATCCCTGAGGGAGAGAGATGGACCAGGCGGCGCCGATTTCTCCGGGACCCTGGCCAAGCCGCCCGATCGTCCTCACGTATGTACCGGTTTCATCAAAGACCTTGATGCCCGATTCCTTGAAATCCAGGACGAAAAGATATCCTTTTTCGTCGACAGCCAAGCTTGTCGGAAGAGCTATGACATATTCGCCTTTGGCCTGCGGTCCGCCGATCGCATAATCCTCCTTGAGCGTCAGGATGGGCTTGTTGTAGAGCGGCTCTTTCGGATTCCTGACGACGACCACCTCGCCGTCTTTGGCGATCGTCCCCTTCCACGGCGGTTTCTGAGCGGAAAGTGTTGAGGACGAGAATACGATCAGGATGAAAGCGTTCAATAGACGCACAAAGGATTTTATATTCATTTCGTTCCCCCCTTAAAAATACTCCCCATAACAAGAATCTCTCGTTTCATAAATCCACTTCCCTGCTCCTCTCGGATCAATATGCAGCAATTATCATGCCTATTTTGTCGCCGGAGATCAGGCAAAAGCAAGAAGCAAGATTGATTGCGGATGATAAGTATCTTTACAACAGCTCCAAATTTGACTCGCCCCTCCGGCGAGCGTATAGTTTTCATTATATTTGGGGAATCGCTGGAGACTGTGACTTTTTTCTGCCCAAGGAGGGAACAATGAACCGAAACCTTCAAACAGCCTCGATCGGCATTCTGTCTGGGCTTATCCTTTTAGGCCTCAGCGTCGATGGCTCAGCCGGCCAGAATCATCAATGGAAAGGGAAGATCGAAACCGTCGATGGAGTTAAAGTTATTCGCAATCCCAATGAGCCTCTCTACGGCGACATCAAGCTCGATCTCGAAGAGGATCTGAAGATCGGTAATCCTGATGATGAGAATTACCTTTTCTACCGGGTTCGCGGCATCGATGTGGATAACGAAGGCAATATCTATGTCGCCGACATGAGCAATTTCCGAATTCAGAAATTCGACAAGGCCGGAAAATACCTCCTAACCATTGGCCGCAAGGGGCAGGGGCCTGGGGAATTCGATCTTCCGATGGCCGTTCATATCGAAGAAAAAACGGGAAATATCCTTGTTCAGGACCAGGCTTACACCATTGAGATATTCGCGCCCGACGGAAAACCGATTCGGTCGATGCGGCTAGAGACCGCGTTTCGAGGTTTCAGCATCACGTCGGATGGCACGATTGTAGCCCTCATGACGGTCACTTCGGGCACTACAGCCAACCATCGTCTTGCCCGGATAAGTCCAGAGGGAAAGGCGGCTCAAGTGTACGTCGATGTTCCCTATACGATGCACATCGAACAGGTGGCCGGGGGAACGATGTCCGTTACGACCGGCCATGAGCTGGCCCTCCAATTCGATCGAATCGGCGGCGACTCTTTCGTCAATGGTTATTCCAAAGAGTACGCCTTTTCGATTATCGATCTCGCTGGCAAGCCTTTCCTTCGATTCACCAAAGAAGAACCCGCCCCCAAGTTCACCTCCAAGGAAAAGGCCCGCTTCAAGAGAATCCCGCTCCCTGAAAACAAACCTTATTTTTACGCACTCTTTACGGACGACATGGGGCGCATCTATGTTCAACGAAACAACACCTGGGCGGAGGAAGGCGACATTCAAAAAGAGATCGACGTCTTCAGCCGCGACGGCTATTTTCTGTATCGCACGAAACTCCCTAAGCATACGGCTGTCATACGAAGCGGCTATGTTTACGCGCTCGAGGTCAATGACGACGAAATCGTCAAACGCTTCAAGATCAAGAATTGGGGGACGTTCAAATCCGGATTATGAGTTCTTCGCGGATCAGAATCGCCTTTTCCCTTATTTCGGGCTCCAGGTGACAGCGTAGCGCTTGACTACGGGAAAATCCTCCGCATCCGCCTCGCATGTATAAAGCTTTCCACCTTCAAAGATAATCGACTTATAAGGAAGGAGGACTTCAATGAGGTACCGGCCATCCTCGTCGAAAACGTCATAGAAATAATCCCTTCCCTTCTGCTTCCAATTGGCGACGAATAGGCGATTATCTGCATCGATGAGAAAATCAGTGTAAGCGGAGTGATATTTGCTAAGGAAAATTTTCGAAGCGATTTCTGGCGGCAGACGTGATTCCTTCAAAGCCTTTTCGCTTCGTTCCTTTATCGCCGGGCCGACCTCGATAGTGTCATACTCCCTTTGAAT
The DNA here is from genome assembly GCA_026393865.1 of Candidatus Aminicenantota bacterium. Classification (GTDB taxonomy): domain Bacteria; phylum Acidobacteriota; class Aminicenantia; order Aminicenantales; family UBA4085; genus JAPKZI01. The sequence goes on along the minus strand of JAPKZI010000154.1, from coordinate 10,724 downwards.
TATCTTGGTCGTTCGACCCTGAGCATCGATGATCTCGATCTCGTATTTCTGGGGATAACCGAAGATGATGTTATCTTTCCGATCGATCGTCCAGGCTACCATCGGTGCGACGACATTATAGGGAGAACCGATAGGAATGGATTTCAGCTCGACGGCCATCGTCGTTTCGGAGTCATACTTTTTCAGGACGTCCCAGCGATGCTCCATATCCTGGACGCGGATGCGATTCATATATAACCGGCCTTGGGTATCAAAAACGGCGTTATGAGACGCCTTGATATCTTCCGTGACGATCGTTTTCAAAAAAGCTCCGTCGCGCTCGAATATCGATAATCCCAACGGGCCGTTTCTGACGACCAATAACCGCTTCGTCCGGTCGAACGTGATTCGGCTCGGGTTGTTGAGATCCCCAGGCCCCTGACCTTTTTGGCCGAAAGACTTGAGATATTTGCCCGATTTATCGAACACCTTGATGACGACGTCTTTTTCGTCGAGAACGAAAATATTTCCCGTGTCGTCTACGGCCAGGCTCCTGACGGCCGCTAAAGAATAAGGCTCCTGGGTCGCAGCACCTCCGATAGCCATTTCTTCTTTCAGCCTTAGAATCTCGCCTTTATACCGCGGTTCTTTGGGATTGTGGACGATGGTCACATCCCCTTCTTTCTTGACCGTGCCTTTCCATTTGGCAGCGCTCTGGGAGCTCGTAGGCGATACAAAGACAAAGACCGATAACACAACGGCGCCGGCCATCAGGAATCGACGAGAAGAAAATCCTTTTCCCGTAAATGAGAAATACATGGTTACATGAGCTGAAACGGTCCCCACTCAATATTCCAATCTAAATGCAATGACCTTGTTGTATTCTTTTCTTTCGATGGCATAGAAACGTCCGCCCGAATCCATGCAGCGAATATCATAATTCATATTGTCGCCCAGCTTAGAAAAGGACAACAGTTTTCCCGTTGAATCGAACAGCTCCACCCAGAGTTCCCTAGAGCTCTTTGATTTTCGAATGCTCAAGAAGTCTACGATATGGCCATTGGGCAATTGAAAGACACCCAGGGAATTTTGGAACGATTTTCCGATAAAAGCAATTCCTTGGCCGAACGATTTGAAGTCGTAATCCTGATCCTTTGAGATGCTCATCGCTTTTTGCACATCATGAAAAACCTCTACCTCATAGGCCTTTTTAAGGTTTGATTCCCTCGTTATAATTCTTACCAATTTTTCGTTCTTATAAACGCGTACCTGATTATCGTAGTAGTATTTCGTATAAAGAAGGTCTCCGTTGTCTTGAACAAAGCAATTTCCCGGATTAAATCCCAGGCTTTGTTCTTCGAATTCCCTGCTATCGGACGGCTCATACTCGATATACGAAGTGGTTTCATCCCATTTTTCGTTGAAGTCATGGAACAGGTTGAGGCTTCGGTTCGCTTTTCCGAATAAAACATAGCCTTTATTATGAAAAAATATTTTACAGGGTTCAATCCAGGATCCAGCCAATATTTTTTTTGATGTTTCTTTATGTTCTCCCTTTTCCGTAAAAATAGAAATCCGACCAAGCATGTTGTCAAAAACGAACAAGTCGTTTAGTTTATTTACGGAGAGGGTTCTGATGCTTTGAAACTCGCCGGGCCCCTGTCCCTTCCGGCCGATGGTCAGAAGATAGCGGCCTTCCTTATCGAATTTTCGGACTTCATTCAACCGCCGATCGGCAACATAGATGTCGCCGTTGCCGTTCACAGCGACATCAGAAATATAAACGAAAAGAAATTCTTCTTGCCCGTCTAGTTTGCCTATTTGAATATCTTGAACCAACCGGATTTTCGCTTTTTCTCCTGAATCCCAAAGCCCCTGCTTGGGATTCCTCACATACGTCACTCCCTTGACATTCTCGATCGTCACGTTCCGATCGTTCTTGTTTTGACCGTAAGAAAATAATATCGTCATAAACGACAACGCCGAAATCTTTACAAACGTCAGAATCCCTTTCAATTATTTTCTCCTGGATGGAAGCATCTCATAATCTGGATCGTTGTGGCACTCTAGGAAAAGCAGAGGACCAAGGACGGTGATGAATTCCACTTTGAAAAGCGGCTTCATGCCCCCTCCTTAATATGCAGGGCAATGTTCCGGAACGCCCCGAGTTGATCTAATTATACTACAATCCAAAGGGGTGCTTCGTTTCAATAGGGCCAAAGAATCTAATAGCAGGACATATTTTATCGACATCGTCGTTCTCGGGTATCGCTCATCGGATTGGAAGGTGTCATGCAATGTTCATAAATTCTTATAAGAAGGAGGTCGCCGTAAACTCGTGTCGATTGCCAAGCGTCCCCCCCGCGACCGAGGCTGATCGCATCGTCGAGATACTGCAGTGAAGCCTTTAACGCGCATTATTTTCATGATATTAAAAAGAATCATCTAGCATTATCGGGAGAGGTCAGCCTGCGCCTCTTTAAAGGTCTCTCCTTCGAAGTTTATGGAAGCTATTCCATGATTCACGACCAGCTGTCGTTACCTAAGGGACAGGCTTCGATTGAGGAGATCCTATTGAGGCGGACGGTATTGGAGACGAATTATTCTTACTACCTTGGCGTTGGATTGAGTTACACGTTCGGTTCGATCTATAGCAATGTCGTGAATCCGCGTTTCGGCGGCGGATATAGCGGCGGTATTTATTATTGACGGGTATTTATCAAAGAAAACGGATTCTTTTCACTTTGCGCCTACAAGCTGTCCTAGAAGGCAACGGGTGGAGGCTCAGCCCCCAAGATCGAGCCCTGACGAATCCTGTCCGTCAAGTTGGATCCCCCCTCTTCCCCTGTCTCCGGAAAAGCGCACCAGCCGTATCCCGATCGCGGCCAATGCCAGGACGCCGACCGATAGCCAGGGCAATAATCCGTCCCGGTTCCTGAGCAGCTTGGCCCCAAGAGCCGTAGCCGCATAAACATAAAGGCCCCCCAATCCAGCATAAAGAAGCCGAAGGAATACCTCCCCAGCACCCTTGTGGGTTAGAGCGCTTGCGAAGGGCACTTTCCGATAGCTGAAAAGTAGTATTCCCAGAAGAACAAAAAAGACAAGCGCACAGTACAGGCAGTAGAAAAGCGTATCCACCCAATTCCAGGAGAGCTTCAAAACCACGGCGAGAATGACGATGAGCGGAAGGTAAACGGCCACCAGGATCGCCTTTTTAAAGCCGATGGCATAATCTTGCAGGCGGCCGGATTCTGTAATTCCAAAAACCCAATTGGCGTTGATATTAAGTGGTAAGTCCGTAGAGGCCTTAATGCCGAGCAAAACAAAAAGGCCGAACAGATGAGGCAGAAGCAGGAGCGCTTTTTCCGGAAGATTAAAATCCTCGTAATGATTTTGGTAGCCCGAGAAAAGGGCAATTCCGAGAGCGACTGCCAGTGGCACCGATGCATATGCAGCGACGATCAATTTATGAGGGCTACTGCGCACCAGCGTTTTGACCGTAAAATCGAAGATCGCATGCTGGACTTGGCTCCGGAGAAAAACCTTCTTAAACAGCCCGTATCTCTTCTCCATGGGCTTCACCAGCCGCTGGAAAAGGCGTCTGGGTTCGCCCTGAGTTTCTTGCTGCCTCATGAGCACGGCCGCCCCCGTCAAATAAAGAATAACGATCCCGGCCATCCCGCTTAGGGCGCGAAGTGCCAACCGGCCCATAAGAGGATCTTTATTCCCCGTCATGAGCTCCGCAACCGCGGCATAGCCCAGTGGAGGGAAATATGCGGCGAAGGGCTCACCACGAGCAGCGGCGCTCTTGAGAGATTCTGGGATTTCAGGCATTGAAACAAAAGCGGACGCAAAGTAGATAATGAACAGGATAAAGACCGCGAGGAAGAAGACCTGAATATAGAGGTTCAGGAAGCGATAGATGGTCTTTGGTAGAATGGTTGAAAGGATCATGTGTATGACCAAGAAAATCAAAAAGGCGAAACCGCTCGCGAGCAAACCCGTACCGAGGTAGATCATCCAGAATTTGAGGATCCCGAGGAGCCCAAAATGGGAGATTCGTTGCAGGCCTACGGCAAAAAAGAGCGACGGTAATAAATCCAACGATAAGAAAAATGCTCCGACCATTATCATCAAACTGAAGGTCTTGGCGAGAAAAATCGTGCGCGGCCGCAAGGGCAGCGGGTAGAGGACCTGATAATCCTGACGGTCGAGCAGCATTGATTCCCATCCCAGGACAACAACGAAGGCGGTCATCATCATTAAGAAAGTCAAGTAAGCGCATTCTTGGGGCCAGAGTGTGCCGATTCCGGGTCCTGCGGGATTTTTGTAAAGGAGAACGCAAGCGAACGCGCAACCTAGGACGGCCAAGAGCGCCAGGACCGAGATGATCTGCTGACGGCCGGCCTGGGGAAACGATACCCCTTCGCTCTCCATGAGCCGAACAAGGAAGTGACGCGAAAGGATCGACAACTGGCTGAATTCCTCGCGGATCCTATCAATCCGGCCGGATACCGCACTCCCCATGGTCAGCCTCATCCTTTCATTGCGCTAACAAGCCGCCCGGCCATCAGGCCAGTGTCCTCATGGACGACGAGCTGGCTGAAAATCTCGGCGAGTGAAGGCAGGTCCATCAGGGCCCGCAGGTTTTCCACGGAGTCGTTGGCGACGATGCTTCCCCGATGAAGGATGATAACCTTGGAACACACCTTCTCTGTGACTTCGAGTACATGGGAAGAATAGATGATGATTTTGTTTTCTTTGGCTAGCCTCTGGATCAGATCCCGGATGACGAGGGCCGTCGTCACATCCAGGCCGGAGAGGGGCTCGTCTAGGAGAAGGATATCAGGATTATGGAGGAGGGCCGCCGCGATAAGGACCTTCTGCCGCATCCCTTTTGAATAGGATGAAATCGAGGCATCCATATCCTGTTCGAGGTCGAAGATCTTCAGAAATTCTACAATCTTAGCTTTGAGGGATTGCTCGGGCATTCCGCGCAATCTTCCCACCATAACCAGATAATCATAAGCGCTAAGGTGGGAGTAAATCTCCGATTGTTCGGGGACATACCCCAGCCGCTTTTTATATGCGAAGATATCGGTCCGGATATCGCGGCACTCGTAGAGAATCTCCCCCTTGGTTGGCTTAAAAAGTCCAGCAAGCATCTTGATTGTTGTCGTTTTACCCGCGCCGTTAGGACCCAGGTATCCAAGCACTTCGCCCGGGCTAACAGTGAAGCTAACGTCGTTGACGACAGTGAGAGCAAAAAACTTCTTGGAGATACCCCGCAGTTCAATCATTTAGACATATTTTCCGGGATTTCCCATATGACCGATCAAAGCCATCTGACTCCTCCATCCCATATTGGATTCTCCTATTATTGGGTAACATTTTCAAGAACTCCAGTCCCGGACCGATCCTTTTTGCCTCCACGGGCTACGATTCCGGCATTTCGCTTATGCAATCAGCCTTTTTCTCGACTTGAAGACAGGCCTTTCCCCGAGATGTTGAGCCTCCGTTACTTTCAGTGTGTCATCCATCCTATCCGGTCCCGGGCAACAGCCGCAGCTGGGCGATCTTCTCCAGGATCATTGCAAATAAGCTCCGCGGGATCGCATCTTCGGCCATCTGAAAAGTGACATATTTCGCGTGCCGTATGACTTTGGCCCCTATCTTGATCATTTTTTCCCGCAAGGTGGTCAGAGTCCAATGGCTGATCCTGCTGGGCAGGGCCAGGGTGCGCAGGAAATTGCCAACATTGTATGCCAGGGCGAAGAGTTGCAGCCGCACCGCGTTGTCCCGGAAGTCATGACACGACAGCCGCGTCCACGTCAGCGCGATCTTTCCCTCCTTGATCCACTGCTCGGCGGTCCCGCGCTTGTTGTAAAACCGCACCACGTTTTTGGTTCGCCGGTTCAGGTTGGTCACGATGAAGCCGACGCGCGGGAACAGCTCGTCATGATGCCATTCGACCTTGGCCACCACTCGCCGGGGCCGCCCCCAACTCTTGGCCTGATACATGAAGCTGTGATAGAAAACCTTGGGCTTGTGAGACGGCCGGCCCACGGGCCGGGTCGTCAGGTGCTCGATCTCCCGTTGCAGCACATCGTTGATTGGCAGGCGGATGGCATAAAGGAATCTCTCACCTTCCAGATATTCATAGATTTCGGGCTGGGCGAACGCCGCATCGCCCCGGAAATAGCGATCCAGTAAACTCTGCCGATATCGGGCAACCACCGGTTCCAGCACGGCCCGCCAGTTATCGGCGCTGTGCACGTTGCCCTCCCGCAATATCGCCCGCTCCAGATCGCCGAACTGGTTGAAGCAAAATAGGGGATGATAACAGGTGCACTCGAAGTGACCGTTCCAGGCCGACCCTTCTTGCCGGCCGTGGGTCTGACTTTCCGAACTGTCCATGTCCAGGATCAGTTTCTTTGTCTTTGAACGACGATTGGCTTCCGATATCCACCTTCCGCATAAATCGGCTAACGCTTGAACATTTTCATCACTGGCTAAAATCTCTGTCTCAAAACGATTCATTTGGCTGGTCGAGGCCGCCAGGTGTTCCTTGGCGCGGCCCCCTACGATCTGACGCAGAGCCGGGTCGACTCGCAGCCGCTCGGCGTCATTGGTATCCTCGTATCCGGCCAACCGCCCATATACCGCCTGCCGAAGCAATGCCGTCATCGTATGCTGGGTATTCTGGCCCGTGCGCGGATCCTGAAGAATGTCCTCGGCCAAAACCGTCAATCCCAGCACTTCATCCATCTCTCTGAAAAGCAGCAGACCGCCATCACTGGTTACCTTCGCACCGTGGAATTCCAGCTTCACGCTGGGGTCAAACTGAACCCGTAAAACCTCTTTTTTGCTCTCACCCATCAGGTCTCTCCACTTTATCTGCTTCAATATCGCTATCGGCCTTTATTCATCAGCCTTTTCTGCTAAAATTATAACAAATTTCGATTTCTATCTGGGAAATATGGGTTTAATAACGCTGCGACCGATTGATGCTGGATCTTAGGATATCCTAGACCTGCCATAGACTACGTTCAGAGGCGTTTCATAGGCAGATGTCTCATGCTGCCAGATGAAGTGGCCTATAAGGACTCCGAAGCTGCAAACATATGTTGACACGGCCGAGCATTTTTATAGTTTCAATAAATGTTTTCCGAGAATTGGCGTATAGTATTATAGGAGGGATCATGGGAAAAGCTAATTCATTCATTTCGCTCCTCTTAGGGACGGCATTGGCGGCCGCAGCGGTGCTCCCCGATCGTCAGAAAGCCTACCCCGTTGTTACTTCGGTCAAGGACGGGGTGAAAACGATCACAAATCCGGATTACCCGAGGGACGGCCGCTTCTCCGGCAAGCTCATCGAGGAAATGTCCTGTGGCGAGGAAGCCAAGCCGGAAGCGGCTATGCTGAATAGGCCTCTCGACCTCAAGGTTGACGATCAAGGCCGGATTTACGTCATGGACTGGGGGGACATGCATGTCAAAGCTTATGACAGTCAAGGTCGTTTTCTTTGGACGATCAGCCGCCAAGGGCAAGGGCCGGGAGAATTCGAAACGCCGGCTTATTTTAGCCTGATGACAGGCGGCAAGGTCTGCATCTTGGACGGCAGACAGCGGCGGGTCATCATCCTGACGAATGAGGGCCAGTATGTCTCCGGCTTTCCCGTGGACGGATTTTTCCGCAGCCTAGCTTTGGACGGACAAGACCGCCTCTACCTCGCAAAATGGAGAGCGGTCGAAGAAATCCCTAAATTATCGGCCGAATTCCGAGAAGTCCCATACCTCACCAGCATTTTCCGGACAGATGCGACGGGAAAAAATCTCGTGCATCTGACCGATTTTCAGGGCGAAGTTCAGGTGATGAAGGCCATGAGCGGTGGGGGCGTCATGGGTGGCGGAGGTCTTTTCACGATCGTCTGGAACGTAAATCGGCAGGGGACGCTCTACGGCGGCTTCAATGAGACCTATCGCCTCGGCGCCTATGGACTCGACGGAAAAATCGAATTCATCTTTGGCCGAGAGTTCATGCCTCTGAAAAATCCGCAATACAGAGGTCAGGTCGGCCAGAAAAAAACGATGCCGGCATTTGCCCGGACGATCGTCTTCGACGAGGATGAAAATCTCTGGCTCGAGTTATACAAGGACGATAAAACGAAGGGCACGACGTACGACATCTTCTCCCCCGAAGGGATTTATCTCAAGCAGATTAAGCTCGACCAACGGATCTTCCAATTCAAGAACGGTAAAGTCTACAGCCTTGTCCGGCCCGACGACGGCTATCCTTCCATCAAACGCTTCCGGCTGGAGCTGACGTCTGATTGAATTGTTCCTAATTCGCGAGGACTTGGAGAATCGTCTTGCCGAGCGTTCATGCCCGAGCCCCGCGGGCGCGTGCGGGAAGAAGGATGCTGAGGACCGTGCTATTTAGCTGCCGCCTTCGAGGCGTCATATTTTTTTATTACGTCCGCGGTCAGATCGATCGCCGGATTCCAATAGACCGCGCCGCTTCGGCCTAGATCAAAAATAAAATCGTATCCTTTCTCTTTTCCAATTTGTTCCACGATTAAGACAAGTTCGTCTTGTAGTTTCTTAAAAAGCTTGTCCCGGAGTTCGGTCATGTTCGCATAGGCGTCTTCCGCCGTCCTTTTCCGTTCCATGTTTTTTCGATCAAGGTCAGCCGTCTTGGCCATGATGGCTTCTTCCGTCATGGTTATTCTTTGGGTGCCAAGTTCAGTTTGCAGCTTCCGAATTTGGTCATCCAGATTGGAGACCTTTGCCTGGTTCTGCTTCTCGGCTTCGTTAAGACGGGCCATGATCTTTTTTCCTTCAGTCGATTTTTCCAAAACATCCTGGGAGTTGACATAGCCTAATTTCGTCTGCGCGAACCCCTTGGACGCAAATGCCCCCGCCAAAAGAACGATTAGAGCAGAAAACATACATCTTTTTTTCATTTTCATCTCTCCTTCATTTTTAAACCGCGCCAATGCCTTGTACAATCATATAGACAGCAAATAGGCCAAAAATTCCTCACTTATTAATTTTGTTACGCAGCTAGATCCATTATTTATTTTCACTCCCCATTTTGCCCGCTGCGTGCAACGAAGAAACCCGGAATAACGTTTTATGGGCATAGAACATTCCTACGACAAGGGTGGGAAATATTAAAGCTCATCAGAACAAGCATGATATGAGCAATAAAGGCAGCACGAGGGACGACTTACTCGAAAAATATGAAAAATTGATGCGTTCTTTCATTGGCAAATACAGCCTCGGGCATAATTCTCTCGATGTCGATGATCTTCTACAAGAATCGAAAATCAGACTTTTGAAAGTCCTCGAGAACGGCCATGAAATTAAATTTCTTGCATCCTATATAAAAAAAATCGTGGATTCAATTGTTTTAACTCATATCCATGAAATTCATAAGGAGCGCTCATTTCTTCACTCCGAAGGGCTCCGTGTATTCCATGAAAAACGTTTGTTGGAAAGTCAATCTGACGAAACGAAGCAAGAAATGAAAGATTTCGTCCGGGCTGCGATTGATTCACTGGTGGGATCCAGGCGAATCGTCCTGAACATGACCATGTCCGGATTCTCTATTCAAGAAATCGCAGAAACTCAGAAGTGGACTCTCAAGAAAACGTACAATCTCTATGAAAGGGGCTTAAAAGACTTAGAAAGAATATTCCACAAAAAGGATCGCGTTGGTGGGCATAGGTAATGTTAATTCCGACGAACTCAAAGTGATATCCTCATCCAACCATGATACTAGGGACGGCATGAATTGTCCCTCCGCGGATATTCTCTTGTTATGTCATCGGGCGAAGCTTCCCCCCCAAAAAAGCAAGGAGATCTTTGCCCATATCGTTCAATGCAAAACGTGCGCTCTGAAATCAAAGTATATCAAGAATATTTTAAAAGACGAGAATAGGCTTATTCGAGAAATAAACGCTCTTTATTCCAGGACAAAGAAATACTCTTTAATTGGCAAGCACTTTCGATTCATTCACCCCGCGGTCTTCACGTTCCGCCATGGCCTCATTGCTGCAATCATAGTCTTAATTTTCATTCCTCTTAGAATGCTATTCACTCCGGCCCAGCAGCCGCCGGCCGCCAGATGGAATTTCGTAAAAAACGAAAATATCGAATTGGCCTACGGCCCGAGTCAATCGATTTTCTTATTCTTCAAATGGAATAGTGTCCCGGATTCGCGATATTATTTCCGCGATATGATCGATTCCGGCAATGATATACGCTGGAGAAATGCGAATATTGAATCGTTCTGCCTATTCAGTCCGCCTCCGTTTGCAACGAGATTCGAAAAGAATGGAGAGCGGCTATTTAGTTATGCTATATCTGATAAGCCGAAAGCCAAATCGAATCTACCCGAATTCATGCTTAAAAAATAGAGGTCGTCAAGCGTCCCCGCAGCCAATAACCTTCCGGCAGATTTTGTGCTAGAAGTCCTTGTTGCTATTTTGGGCCAAACGTGAATTGTCGGTGTCTCCACTATTTATTTTTAGCTGTTATATTTCTTTACACGCGTGTCCCATTATAAGTTGAACAAAACTAACTGGTTACAATCGACGACCATCGAATCATGATCGTCTGTTTCGGTAAGCAGTTGATTCAATGGGACTTTCTCAAATGCGGTCACGCTCAAAATCTGCAAAATATTGTAGAGTGGGGGCTTCAGGTCCATCCTTTTCCTGATGATCGCGACGAGGGCGT
>JAPKZI010000123.1 GCA_026393865.1 Candidatus Aminicenantota bacterium | reverse complement strand
TCGCTCCCGACTCGGGTTCTTAACGCCGTTTCCTCACCGTCCTTCTCGGCGGCTCAGAACTCGCTTCCCGGCTTTCTAACTACGGGAGTGCGCCGGGAAGCTCAAACATGCTTCGCCGACCGGCCTCTTCCGGGCCGGTTTCCCTCGAAGGACGGATCGGAAAGGCTGAACCCTCCATGGTCGCTTCAGCCGTTCCCCGATCTTGTCTTTCGGTTTAATCCTATAGCAAAAACGTTCGCCCGCTTCTTCGCTCGCGGATAACTTATAAGATCCAAGGACGCGACGGCAGGGTTGGCCCTAAGGCCCCCATAGCGGAGGGGGGTCCCCTCGGCTCGGCCGAGGGGGGAACCGACGGGACTGGTTCCCCAGGGGGCCGGGGGCCACCCTGTCGCCGCGTCGACCATATACCTCGAATTGACTTGAAGCGAGAAATCGAATAGTTTTGAAGGGCCGTGTTCAATAAAAATAAAACCCTCTGGATTGTCCTTGGCGGCATTCTTCTGGCGGGGGCGTTCTATGGCATCTACCTCGGCTGGATCCGGCAGGACATGAGCGATTTCAGCGTCTGTTACAAGAACGGCCGGCGCATCCTTGACGGAGAAACGCTTTACCGGGTCTCCGACGGCCACCTTCAATTCAAATACGCCCCCATCTCCGCCCTTTTCTACGCGCCGCTGGCCCTCCTGCCCTGGGAGGCCGCCAAGATCGTCTGGTATTATCTGGAACTCATCCTGCTTTTTGCTGTTTTTTGGATTTCCTACAAGCTCTTGCCGTCACCGCCGAAGAGGCCGGCGCTCGTCCTGGTATTGGCACTGTTAGTTCTTCTCAAATTCATCGGCCGCGAAATGGAACTGGGCCAGGTCAACATCCTGATCCTCTTCCTCCTGACCTTGATGATCGCCGCGTTCATCCAACGGAAGGACGTTGCGGCCGCCGTTCTGTGGGGGATCTCCCTGTTTTTCAAGCCGTACGCGCTCGTCTTCCTGCCCTACTTCCTTCTCAAAAAACGGTTCAAGATCGTCTTGGCGGGCGCCGCCGTCGTCCTCGCCGGCCTCGTCCTCCCCGCCTTGAATTTCGGTTTCCAAGGCAATGGGATGGTGCTCAGGGAATGGATTTCGACGCTGTCCCGCTCGACCCCCGATCTGATGGCCGCGGGTGACACGTCCTCGCTCTACGCGTTCTTATGGAAGGTCCTCCCGGGTCATCCCGATCTCTGGATCAAGATCATGTGGCTTGTCACCGGGCTGGCCGTCGGCCTCCTGTTTTTAGGCATGATGAGACAAGGGGATAAGCGGGCTCTGAAAACGCCCGAGGTCCTGGAGACAGCCTTCCTGATGATCCTGATCCCGCTGTTTTCGCCGCTGGGCTGGTTCTATAATTATCTCTATTCGGTCCTGGCGGTCGTCCTGCTGATCCAGGCCTTGCCGACGTTCCCGCCTTTCTGGAAATACTTTATCGCCGCCGACCTGATCATGATCGGGGCCACATTGAGAGAGGTCCTCGGGAAGGACCTCTTCCATTTCTACACGCGGAGGTCCCTCGTCGTCGTCAATTATCTGATCGTCTTGGCCGCCCTCGCTTATGCGCGCTGGAACAGGAAAACCGGCCTCTGAAGCCCGGCTCCCCGATCATCGGACCGTCCCGGCGCGCCGCGGCTATTATTTCGAAAAATAATAATGAAGGCCGACGGTCAACCCGAAGTTGATCCCCGTCATGCCCGAGACGCTGAAGTCGTAAGCGGTGGTTTCGAAAGCCGGGTCGTAGGGCTTCAAGTTGATGGAGGTAAAGAACGTGGGGCGGAAGAGAACCCCCCCGGTCAGGACGAGTCTCGAGCCTAACGCCACTTCCAGGCCGGCCCCCATGTCGATGCCCATGCCGAAGAAATCAACGTCGCCGAACGCCTTCCATACATAATTATACTCAGTCGACGAACCGGGTTTGAACCCCGTGGCCTCCTGTCCGAAAAAATCCTTTTTAACGTTCAGCAGGACGATGGACAGGCCTCCGAAGGCGTAGGCCCCGACCGTTTGTTGCGGCCAAAAATGAAATTTGAAATCAACGTTGAAGGCATGCATCGCGGACGTCGCCGGCCGGGAACCGGCAACCTCGGGCGTCGGATCGAACACGCTCCCCTTCATCGAGGAATAGATATAACCGAGCTCGACGCCGAAGATCTCACCGCGGACGCCGATGACGGCTCCGTATCCGGGAGCGCGGTCGAGTTTGGGGATGGAGGCGTAGACGCCGGACGTCTCGGTGCCGGAATGGCCGTCGAAGCTGCTGCCGCTGATCTTGGAAAAGGTAAACAACAGGCCGCCGTAGATCTGGCCTTTTTCCGAGCCGCGCGACGGGGAGGGGAGGGCCACGGCCAGAAGGAGCAGGCCCAATGAGCCGATCGCGGCGAGCTTGCGCGAGTCCCTCACGGCCGGGCTCACTTCTTGCCCAACAGTTCGTCTACGAGAGGCTGGGCATTATAGATTTTCGCCAAAGCTTCGAGGATGCCCTGGCTGTGGACCATGACCGAGCGGTTCTGCTCGTCCGAGTAGACGAAGCGGGCCGGGAGCGACTGGATGTTCCCGTCGAACAGGACGCCGGAGAACTCCCCCTTCCGGTTGATGACCGGCGAGCCGGAGTTGCCTCCGATCGAATCGCAGGTGGCGATGAAATTGAGAGGCGTGTCGAGTTTGATTTTGGCCTTGGCCTGGAGAAAGCTCGGCGGGAGTTCGTAAGGCGTTTTATTGGCGGCCTTCCCGGACTTGTCGAACAATCCCCGGAAGGCCGTGGTGAAGGGGATCGTCTTGCCGTTTTCCATGTACGTTTTGACCGTGCCGTAGCTGAGCCTTAGGGTGGACGTCGCGTCCGGCGGGATGGACGTGCCCTTCAGCTTGAACATGGCCCGGGCGATGAGGGCGCCGTTGCGGGTTTCGACGGATTCGACCGCGGTCTCGTATTTTTTTCGCAAGCCGCGGGAGACCGGATCGACGAGCAGGGCGAGCTTGATCATCGGATCCTCGGACAGGTTGACGGCGTCCAATCCGCCATCAAGGTAGGTCTTCCGGACCCCGGGGTCCTTGAGCTTGGTCCCCGCGATCAGCTCCTTGGCCACGTCCTCGGCCGGCCTCCCGGCGAACAGCCATCTCACCTCCTGCATGGTCCCGAACTCCTTCTGGAGCTGGCCGAGCGAATCGGTCAGGTTGAAGACCTCGAGCTCGTCATAGATGGGGGTCACGGCCAGCATCCGCCGGGTGACCGAGGGCAGGCCGGCGTCGCGGTATTCGCGCAGACGTTCGTCGTTGGGCTTGCTTTTTTCGGCGGCCAGGCGGACAAGGGTCCGGGCCATGTTGAAGTAGCCGGTGCTGAATCCGGCGCCGCCTTCGAAAAACCGGTAGGCCTTGAAGAATTCGGCGAACGTCTTCTCGGCGAGGGCCAGCTCGTCCCAGGCTTTCCCGAATTCCTTGTCCATGGCGGGATCCTTCCGGACGGCCTCGCGGAAGGCCTGTTCTTCTTTGGCCTTCTTGGCCATCAAGGCCTTGTCGAGGAGTCCGGACTGATAGCCGATGGTCGCCTTCAGGCTGTTTTCGATGCCGAACAGGGGACCTTGGGCCTGGCGGGCGTATTCGGGGCCGCGCTTTCCGTATTCCTGGAGCAGGGCCCGCCGCCGCTCGTAATTCGCAATCGTGTAGGGATAGCTCACGTCGCGGAGAAATTCCATCTGGGCCAAGGTCAGGAGGCGGCCCGTGGAGCCGGGATGGCCGGAGGCGAAAACGAGCTCGTTCTCTTTCAGGCCGCTCGTGTTCCATTTGAGATAGTGCTTGGAGTTGATCGGCTTGTCGTTCTCGTAGATCCGAAAGAGGCTGATGTCGAAATCGAAGCGAGGATAGGTGAAGTTGTCCGGATCGCCGCCGAAAAAGGCGATGATGGATTCCGGGGCGAAGACGAGACGGACGTCGGTATACACCTTGTATCGGTAAAGATGGTACATGCTCCCCGAGTAGAGGTTGACGATCGTCGAACGAAGTCCCGTCTTCTCCGTGCTCTCCTTCTCCAGGGCGGAGATGATCTTGTCCCGGGCCGCGGCGGCCTGAACCGCGGTCATCTCGGGACGCTCGGCCCCAAGGACCTTAGCCGTGACGTCCTCGATCTCTTGAAGGACCGCGAGCTCCATGCCGGGGGCTTTGAGCTCCTCGGCCCGGATCCGGGCGTAGAAGCCCGTCCTCATCAAGTCGCGATCCTTGGTGCTGAGGTTCTGGATGGCGCCCTGGCCGACATGATGATTGGTCAGGACCAGCCCGTCCGGCGAGACGAACGAACCCGACGCGCCGCCGAAGCGGACGGAGGCGAGCTGGACGTGCTGGAGCCATTCGGTCGAGATATCAAAATTGTATTTGGCCTTTAAAAAACTGGCCGGCGGCATGTTGAACAGCCACATGCCTTCATCGGCGAAGACCGGAGCGAAGAGAGCAAGGACGAGAATGAGGATGAAGATTTTGCCTTTGATATGTCTCATGGGACCTCCTGATCGAGAGTCGTCATCCTACCATAAAAGCCGGGGAATTTGAATGGTGGTCACTCTTGGAAGGAAACCCATTCAGGGGGTTTCCTTCCAACGGTCGTTTCGTTCCCGGCCAACCTTCCAAGGAGCATTTTCCGATGAATGATCGGGGAAAGACTGAGATTCGCTGAGACGCGTGCTATTGCTTTTTGGCCGGCAAGAGCGTATGATGAATTCTCATAATGAGAATAATTCTCAATTAGATCGAAGGCTTAAAATTAGGGATATGACCATGACCTTGCTTCAGGCCCCTCAGGATGCGCCTCTGAGGATCGTCGATATCGCCGGCGGGGAGAACGTCCGGCGCCGTCTGTTCTCCCTGGGTTTCAACATCGGCGACAGGGTCGCCTTGGCCGGACGGAGCATCCTCCGCGGCCCCGTGCTGGTCCGGAACCTCGATCTGGGCGTGACGGTTGCCGTCGGCCGGGGGATCGCCCAGAAGATCATGATCGAGGCGGCCGATGGAACGATCTGACGCTCCGGTCGTCATTTTCATCGGTCAGCCCAACTGCGGCAAGAGCACGCTGTTCAACGCCATCGCCGGGCCGAAGGCCCAAACCTCCAACTTCCCCGGGACAACGGTCAAGCATACCCACAGCCTGGTCTCGATCGAAGGCCGGCTCCTCAACGTCATCGACCTTCCCGGTACTTACTCGCTCCATCCGACCGACCCGGCGGAGAAGGTGGCCTTGCGTCACCTCTTTATAGAGAAGCCGGACGCCATCATCAACGTCGTCGACGCTTCGATCCTGGGGCGGAGCCTCGAGCTGACGCTCGAGCTCGTCGAGATGAACCTCCCCATGATCGTGGCCTTGAACATGACTGACCTGGCCGAAAAAAAAGGGATCTCCATCGACGCGGCGCAGCTCGAGGCGCGTTTGGGCGTCCCCGTAATCCCGACCATCGCCGCCCACGGCCGCGGCGTCGCGGAGCTCCTCGAAGCGGCCTTCCGCTGCCTGGCCGCGAACTGCCGGGGAACGCGGCCGCGCTGGACGAATGATGTCGAGACGGCCATCGAAAGATTGAGAGAGGCTATTCCGGCGGACTTTTCCTGCGTGGCCAATCCGCGCTTCACGGCTATTCAGATGATCGAATCCGGGCATCTCTTCTGCGCCGACTTCCTGAGCGAGATCGCCCCGGACTTGAAAACGTGCTTGGATGAGGTCCGGACCGAGCTGAGCGCCAAGCGGGGGCTGCCCGCGTACGAAGTTCTGGCCGCCGAGCGCCATCATCTTTCCCAAAAGATTTTCGAGGAGAGCGGCCGGGTCGCGCACCGGATCCGGCGCGGGTGGAGCGAGCGGCTGGACGATGTCCTCATGCATCCCTGGCTCGGCTATCCGGTCCTGATCCTGGTCTTATTGACCTTTTTCTTCGCCATCTTCAAGATCGGCGGACCGCTTGAAACTCTCCTGCTGAAGCCCTTCGCGGACCTGAGGCTTGTTCTTGAAGCGCGGCTGGACAGCCGGCTGCTTTTTCACCTGGTCGACGGCCTGCTCCAAGGCATCGGCGGCGGCGTGGCCATCGTCCTGCCTTATTTCGTCCCCCTTCTGCTTCTGATGGCCTTGCTCGAGGACGTCGGATATCTGGCTCGGGCGGGCTTCTTGCTCGACACGTTCATGCACCGCATCGGGCTTCACGGCAAATCCGTTTCGCCATTCATCCTGGGTTTCGGATGCAACGTTCCGGCCATCGTCGCCACCCGGATCCTGGAATCCCGCCGCGATCGGATCCTGACCTCGCTCCTCATCCCATTCATCCCCTGCTCGGCCCGGACGACCATCATCCTGGCTTTGGTCGCCTTCTTTCTCGGGCCGTGGTGGGCGCTCGGATTCTATGTCTTCAACATCCTCCTCGTGGCGCTCCTGGGCCGCCTCCTGACCGTTTTTTTTCGGACTTCCTCGCCCGGCCTGATCCTGGAGATCCCGACCTTGAAGGTCCCCGCTTTGAAGAACGTTCTGCTCAAGGTCTATGTCCAGCTCAAGTCGTTCGTCCGCTTCGCCTGGCCGCTCTTGATCGGCGGGAGCGTCGTGCTCGGACTGATCCAATCCTTTCACTGGGACGCGATCATCAATACGATCCTCTCGCCGCTCGTTGCCGGCGCCCTCGGCCTGCCGCGGGAGCTCGGGGTGACGCTCGTCTTCGGCTTCCTGCGGAAAGAATTGTCTCTGCTGATGATGCTCCAAGCCCTGGGGGTCGGCTATCGCGACCTGCTGACCGTGATCACGCGGGAGCAGATGATCGTCTTTACCGTCTTCGTCAGTTTCTTCATCCCTTGTCTTTCGACCTTCGCCATCCTCTGGAAGGAGGTCGGCCGAAGGATCGCCTTCCTCTCCGCGGCGCTGAGCGTCTCGGTCGCGATCGCCCTCAGCGTTCTCGTCCGTCTGTTGATTTAGAGGGACACCAGACTCCTTTCCTCATTTCATTCCTGAATTCAACCACAAAGGCTAGACTGAAGGTTCGCCCATCCCATCCAAGAAAATTGAACCTTTTAAGCCCTCTGTGTTACTTAATGATTAGAAGGGGCCATGATCGAAGACGAAGCCGCTTTTTATCGCTTTCTCAGGGAGGAGGATCCCGCCGCCCTGGAAAAAATGGTTGCGACCTATGCGAACCGCCTTTTGAGAGGGGCTTTCTTTTTATGCCGAAATGAACCTGAGGCCCAGGACTTGGTTCACGATACGTTCTATCAAGCGTTCCTGTCCCTCAGGAATTTCAACGGCGATTCCTCGTTGTATTTTTGGCTCTATCGCATTCTCAGAAATATCTACCTTAACCAGACCCGCCGAAAACGGAAATTCTTTTCCCTGTTAGCAAGTCGCCGCGCATCGTGGCTCGATCCCGATGTCGCCGGCCGAGATGCCGCGAATCGGATAGGAATCGATCTGGCGGAGGCGATCTCAAGATTGCCTCTCAAGCACCGCGAAATTCTCCTTCTCCGCTATATGGATGGTTACAAAATCCATGAGATCGGGGAGATCCTGGGCGTCTCGCCCGGGACCGTGAAATCCCGGCTCTATCATGCCCTTCGAAAATTGAAAAGGAATGTTTTCCGGACGCCCGGCTTAGGCCGCCGTCCGGAAAAGGAGAACTCTCATGAAATGTAAGATATGCCGGTCGCACTTGCCCGAGTTTCGCGACGATTCACTCTCGCGTGAAGATCTCGACCGGGTTCGGCGCCATCTCGCCGGCTGCGAAAAATGCCGGAAGTTCTATGAAGACGAAAAGAGGCTGGCCGGGCTCATTCAAAATTCGCTTTCGCTTCGGGCCCTCCATTATCGGGGGGGCGCCCCTTCCGTGGCATCAGTTAATGATCCCTTGCCCGAATTAAGGCCCCAGAGAATCCCTCGAAGATATCTTCTGTTCCCTCCGAGATGGACGCCGGATATCCGGGATGCCCGCTTTCATTATCGCCTATGGAGGATCGCGTTCGGGGCTGCCCTGTTCATTCTCGGCATTTCGGGATTTTTTCTTTTTCGGCGTCCCGCCGACAAAGCTGTCGGATTCGAAGCGTCGAAGCGGCTGGAGTTGAAGGAAATGGAGCCGCGAGTCCAGGTGATCTCCGTCGAGCTCAAGGGAAAGCCGGCCAAGCCTTACATTTTTCAAACGCCGAAGGCCTCGTTCATCTGGATCGGTCCTTCGAAAGACATCGGAGGCTGAAATGAGAAATTCAAAAAAAACGATTTTGGCGTTCGCGGGAATCCTGTTTTTCGGCGCCTCAGGGGCTTTCGCCGGCGAGGACCTGGTCATCGAATCCCGGTTCTTCAGAGCGATGATGGCCGATGCCGCGGCGCCATCTGCGCCGGCGGTGATCGTCACGTCCTTTTCCGATCCCGTCTTCTTACCCGCCCCGCGGGCATCTTACGCGGCCGAAGCCAACCTGACTTACGTCTCGGCAATGAGGGCGGAACTCTCCGGAGTTTATAGGCTCAGCCAGGTCGATTATCTGACTTCGGGCCGGATCGTCTGGGACGGAAAGAAAGATGTCCTGAATGAGACGATCGTCCTCGACGGCATGCTCTATGCGATCTTTTACTATCCTCAAAAGCGCGAAGCGTCGAAACTGGCTTTGAGGATCGAGGTTTGGCGTTATGAGGGACTCAGGAAACTTATGGATTATCATGAAACATGGGACGGAGGACGGCGCATCTTGTCGCTGACGGAATCCGAAAAAATAGAATCTGCGTGGGGGGCCGGCGAAAAGATCTTGAATACCGAGATCGCCACCCGCCTGGACGATTCGGTCGTCTTCGGTTTTCCGGTCAACGGTCACGCCTTCTTTCTCTCGATCCAGGTGAAAAAACAGGCTGGGAGCGATGTCCGCGAGAGACCGATCAAGATCGCTCCCAAAGAGGCGGTTCCCATAATCGCCGATTCGTATGTCCCTCCCAAACCCCGCTTACAGGTCACGCCTCTCTATCCGGAGAACTGCAAGCTCAAAGGCGTCGAAGGAACGGTCACTCTTTTCGTTCAAACCGATGAATCGGGAAAAGTGAAGGCCGTCCGTATTTGGCAAAAGGCGCATCCCGACCTCGACAAAGCCGCGCTCGAAGCGCTCCGCCAATGGACCTTCGATCCTTTCATCGGAAAAGATAAGCCCGCCGCGGGGTCATTTTTCATGACGGTCGACTACAAATTGCCCGTGTCGGCGGCTCCGGCCGGAAGCGGGGAAAATAAAAAAGAGAAGACCGGCGCGGTGCCGGACGATGGGAGAAGGAAGTGACTACCGTTTTTTTCACCATGGAGACCGAAAACCGGATCAAAAAGTGAGAAAAACGACGATCGGGTTTCTATTGCTGTGTGCGGCCGCGCTGATCTCTATTGGTTCTCCTAGCGGCTCCTCACAGGTTTTCAATTATTTTGAGGGAGGCCGGAAGCCCGACCTCGAGATCGTTAAGATGGGCGGCGGCCTCTATCTGGCCAAAGGCGAATGGGGTGCCAACGTCGGCTTTTTCGTGGGGGATGACGGAGTCTTTGTGATCGACTCCAAAACGACGGCCGGCGCGACAAGAAAGGTCGTCAAAGAGATCCGCAAGATCACCTCCAAGCCAATCACCAAAGTCGCGTTCACGCACAGCGATTCGGATTGTTTCAATGGATATGACGTTTACCCCGCCACAGCCGAGATCATCTGCAGTCTGAGGTCCAGGCAGGAGCTGGCCAAGGGCTTGTGGACTTTTCTTGAGATGAACGCGCCGTCGGACATTTATTCGTCGGGACCGACGTCGATGCCGATGCCGGATTTCCTTCCGGCCGTCTCTTTCGGAGGGCAACTGAATCTTTGGTTCGGGTCCGAGACGATCGAGCTGTTTCAATATGGCTCAGCCCATACGAGCGGAGACGTCGTCATCCGGTTTCCGGCCCGAGGAGTGGCCTTCATCGGTGATCTCGTCTTCGTCCATCATGATCCGCTCATCCAGCGCCATAAGGGAGGATATTCCTTCGGACTCGTGACGACGCTGAGCATTCTCCTCAAGGCCCAGCCCGAGATCCGGACGTTCATTCCCAGCCATGCGGATCCTATCGACCGGGACGAACTCGGCGCCATTGTCCGATCCATCGAGGAAATCCAGGCTAAGGTCCTAGCCATGGTCGATGAAGGGAAAACCCTGGACGATGTGAAAAAGGCGTTTCAAATTTCCGAAGCGCCGAAGGCCGCCGGAAATTGGGTCTGGCCGAGGCTGGCCGAGACGGTCTACCAAGAGCTGACGGAAAGGCGAATGCCCGAAAAAATGCCGACCATCGAGCGAAGAGACCGATGAGCCCGCGTCAAGGCGATGATCATTCTTCCGCTGGTGCCTCTCGATTCGCGAGAAAGACCGTTTTGGGTTTCTGGATCGTCGCGGCCTGTTTGACTTCCGCGCCGGCACTTTTTGGGCAGAAAGTAAAAATCGACGTCACGACTTTGGACGATCTTTTTTTCAATGAGCTGAAAAACCTGGTCATGCCGAAAAACGCCGTCGAATTGGCAAAAGGACCGTCCCTGAATATCACCGGCGCTCCTGCGCCGCTGCGGATGGTAATGGACTCTGCTGGGAATATCTACATCTCCGAAGCAAAAAAAGCCACCGTCGTTAAACTCAACTCCGCAGGTATTCCTGATGAAGAGTTCGCCGGAAACGTCGCGAAAAAAAAGCGATTAACGAATCCGCGCGCTTTATCCATCCAAAAAGACATGCTCTTGGTCTTGGATCAAGAGAGAATCGTCGTCTGCGATCTCAGCGGAAAATTCGTCAATTCCCTAAGAATCCCAAATGCCGACGACATGGCGATCGACGAGAACGGCTCCATCTTCGTATCGCCGTCGATCACGGATCCGAGAAATCCCCTCGTAGAAACGTACACCATGCAGGGCAAGAAAGTGAATTCATTCGGGTCTCCCCTGAATTTCCGCCATAGTCTCGGTGAATTGAATAGGAGATCATTGCTTCTCAACGGAGACATGGTTTACGTCGTTTTCAAATTTTTTCCCGTCATCCGCAAGTACAGCAAGAACGGTGAATTTATCGAGGAATTCCGAATCGAAGATAACTTCATCCGAATCAAAGAGGAATTCAACTTGAAAAGATTGGGGGAGGGGATCGCCGATCCAGCCAAACGCTTTGGATATGCGGAGATCATCAGCTCCGCTTCGGTTTTCGATGGCTTGTTGTATGCAATCAGCGGCTATCCGTTATTGATGATCTACGAAATCGGGAATAACGGCAAGGTTAAGACCATATATTGGAAAGATATGGAAGAAATTTACGTTCCCAAGGATCTTGCAATCGATGAGGCGAACAACGAGATCAGATTTCGCGTACTGCGAGGTTCTCCGGATTCAATCCTGGATGTCTTCTCGGCGCATCGAAGGAGATGAACCGATGAGGAGGAGGACATGAAAAAGGCCGTTACGATTTTTACGTGTTTCCTTCTTTTATTCGCTTGTCAGAAGCAGGCAAAGATCGACCGGGCGACGGAAAACGGAGCAGAAGTCGTCCTGAACCACCTTCAGCCTTACAGCCTCCAAGGCGAATCGGGGACACTTCTCCTTGAACGAATTTTTTCCATCGATACGGAAAAGGAAGATCTGTTGAAGGCCGGATTGACCGACATCGAGACATTCGATGTCGATCAGGATGGCCATATTTTCATCCTTCAATGGCAGAGCAAAGATCATTTCGTCTTTAAATTCAGTCCGGATGGGCGCCTGTTGAATTCGTTCCTCCGGTTCGGCCAGGGGCCGGGCGAGCTGGAATACGGAGGGAAGATCCTGATCAGCCCGCAGAACGAGGTCCTCGCCAAAGATCCATCCAAGACGAAATTCCTGGTCTATGATCGGGACGGTCGATTCCTCAGGGAAACTCGTTTGGATAAAACATATAGTCCGGTTCCCTTGGCCAACGGCCGATATTTCATATTTTGGGGAGATGACACGCCGGAATGGCGAAAACAGTTCGTCGGGCTGTATGACGCAGAATCCAAATCCGTGAACGTGCTCGATACGTTCCAATATCCCAACGTCATGAATACCAGATCTCCCGTCAACCGGGATCTGCTCGTTTATCACGTTGCGGCGGCGAGAATCTTCATCGGAAACACAACCAAAGGATATGAGATTCAGACGTATGACCTGGATGGAAATTTGTTAAGAAAAATTCGAAAAGAATTCGCGCCCGTTCTCGTCACAGACCAGCTCAAAAACGATTATTTCAAGCTCTGGCCGGCGGATGATCCTATGAAGAACAATCTCTATTTTACGGAGAATTGGCCTCCTTTCCGCGGGCTGTTTGCCGATGATGAAGGGCGGCTGTTTGTCCTGACTTATGAAGCGGGAATAAATCCCGGGGAGTTCATGTACGATATTTTCAATCCGGAGGGAATTTTCATCGGGAGATTAAGTCTGGCCAACATGAAAAATTTGTTCCGCCACGGATCGTTCACCATCAAGATGAAAAAGAAATCTCTCTATGCTCTTCAAGAAAAGGAAAACGGCTACAAAGAGCTCGTCGTTTACAGAATGACATGGAAGTAAAATCTATTCGTGATAACTTTTTTGACAATACGGTCCGGGACAAAAGCAGTCAGATGTCCACAAATAAAGACATAGCTCAAAGAGTCTATAATATTTTCCTCCTAAAAATATCACTCAGTTCCTGGCACATTTTATTCTGCGATCTTAAATAAAGGCAGTTGAGCTAAATGAGTTTTCCAAGCCATTATCCATTGAACCTGCAGAAGAATAATACGCGCAACAGCAAGTATATAGAAATTATGGGATTTCAGGGGAGGGCTATCATGGGGAAAATTAAAAAATTCTCCTTTCTATTTCTCATTGCTGGCTTGGGCTTTATCCTAGGGCCATCCTCTCAATCAGGATCAGCTTCCCAAGAGGCCGCCCGATCCCAGAAGCCCCTTCAACACGAAGTTGCCGTGACGCTCAAGCTCATTCAAGTCTATGTCACCGACAAGAACGGAAAGCCGGTCACGAACCTCGATAAATCCGAGTTCCGTGTATTCGACAATGGCCAACTCCAGACGATCACCGAGTTCGAGAGGCATATGTCGCCGGCTCCGAGTCCGGGCATCACAGAACCGCCGATCAAGGAAGCCGTCGTTTCGACCGAGATTACCGCGCCGCGGCTGGGACGGAAATTCTTTGTTTTCATCGACTTGGATTCCAACGACCTGGAAGGGATCGCTAAATCCCGGGCGGCCGCGCTCCATTTCCTGGACACGCAAACCCTTCCCTCGGATGAGATCGGCGTCTTTTCATCTTCGTTCATGCGGGGGATTGTCCTCCACACCTACCTGACGACGGACCACGTTAAGGTGCGGGAAGCCATTCAGAGAATTCGGGAGGTTCCAGGTAGGAAGAGTGGTGGGACGGGAGACGCTTCTACGCCGACGATCGTCGTTTCCGGCCAAGACTCCGGGATCGTAATCCGAAGTTCAGTCAGCAGCGGCGGCGGACCGTCCACGGATAGAATGATCGCCTTGGCCAAGGCCCTTCGCTATATTCCGGGATATAAGAACATCCTCTATTTCTCCCAAGGGGGGTCCATAAACGACCGCGCTTACCGTGACCGCTTGGATGAAATGAGCCGGGAATTCGCGGCGTCCAATGCTCCGTTCTATGCCGTCAATACGGAAACTCCGGACCCCTTCAGTCCGGGCGGAACCAAGGGCGGAGACCTGCTCGCCTTCGTCGCCGAACGGTCCGGAGGGAGAGCTTATAAGGACATCGGCGCGGTGGCTCACTTCGCCGATATCGCCCGGGACATCCAGGATCTAACGCGGAATTACTATGTGCTGGGCTATCCCGTCCGGGAGAGCTGGGATGGCAAGTACCACAAGATCAAGGTCGAAATGAGATCCGGCGATTATCGTGTCCAAGCCCAGCCCGGATATTTCAACCCGAAGCCTTTCCGCGAGTATTCCGATCTCGAGAAAGATCTCCATCTTTTCGATCTGGCCATGTCCGAAAAGACCGAGCCGGCCAAGCCCATGATTTTCGCCATGCGCGCCCTCCATTTCGCAAACAAGAACGGCGCGCAAGTTCTCATGTTGTCCAAAATCCCCCCCGAAGTGATCGAAAAATTCACCAACAGGAAAATCGAGCTCGTGTCGCTGATCTTTGATGAGCAGGATAATCCGGTCGACCGCAAGCAGACGAAGCCCGATTTGGCGAAATATCGGAGCATGGACGTCTTCTATTCCTCGGAGGCCCTCCTCAAGCCCGGCGCTTACAGATGCCGCTTCATCATCCGCGATCTCGATACGGGGGAAGCCGCCCTGGCTTTCGCTCTAGCCACCGTTCCCGTGAAGGCCGGCAGCGGCTTGAGTTTGTTTTCGCCCATGCTATTAATAGCCGGAAGCAACTTCGCCTATTGGGACATGGGGACGAAAAAGAACACCGCGCCCTGGATGGATCTCTATTCTTATGACCACTCACTCTATTCGCCGGTCATGGAGATCCCTAAAGGAACATCCCGAATTTTCGCCGTCGTGCCTTTTCGGACATTTAAATCGGATCAGCCGGACATCGCTTATACGGCTCACCTGATCGATTCCATCTCGGGTGGCACGATCCCGTTGACGTCATCCGTTTTGAATAGGACACGACTTAGGGACGTCGCCGTTCAGTTCTTGGAATTCCCCATGAACGATGTCCCCCCAGGGAAGTATGTGCTGTATCTCCACGCCGAGGACGCGGCGTCCGGGGCAATATCTTATACTCAGACGTCGGTCGTGATTAGATGAAGAACGGAAAGCGTCTCTGAATCATCGATATGCTCTCGTTAAAAAAATGATATAATACAAAATAAAGTTGAGAAACTATGAAGCCTGGAAAAAACACTTCGGCGAGCGTTGAGAACATCACGGCGTTCGGCATTTGGATGTTCATCAACGGCAAGGAATATTTCCTTTCCTATTCGGAATTTCCCTATTTCAAAAGCAAGCCGATCCGTTCAATTTTTAACGTTAAATTCCTGCACGGTTTCCATCTCTATTGGCCCGAGCTCGATGTCGATCTGACCGTCGATAATCTCGATCATCCCGAGAAATATCCGCTCCGCGCTAAATCCCTTTCCAAGAAAGGCGTGCGCGTTCAAACGATCGATTCGATTGGGACCTGATTATCAGGCGTTCCATCAGGCAAAGACGCGCAGGGGACCGGCGCGTTGCAACATCCAAAGAGAAGATTTAATCTTTTTCCAGTAACACGACCGCTGTGGCGTAGTCTG
>JAPKZI010000027.1 GCA_026393865.1 Candidatus Aminicenantota bacterium | reverse complement strand
TGCGGGTAGGCATAGAGCTCGCCCGCGTAGTTGCGCATGACGACCTTGTTCTCGTCAATCGTCTGGACGTACTTCGGCAGGACCGGGATCTTGCCGCCGCCGCCGGGCGAGTCGATGATGTAATACGGAACGGCCAGCCCCGAGGTCCAACCGCGCAGGGCGTCGAGGATCTCGATGCCCTTCTCCACCGTCGTCCGGAGGTGGTCCGTCCCCTCGACGTAATCCGTCTGATAAATGTAATACGGCCGGACGCGGGCGATGAGCAGCTTCTGCATGAGCCGCCGCATGATCACCGGGTCATCGTTGACGCCCTTGAGGAGAACGGTCTGGCAGCCGAGCGGGATGCCGGCGTCGGCCAGCAGGCCGAGGGCCTGGTTCGCCTCGGGGGTGAGCTCGTCCGGGTGGTTGAAATGGACGTTGACGTAGAGCGGGTGGTACTTTTTCAGCATGGCCACCAGCTTGGGCGTCACCCGCTGGGGCAGGAAACAGGGCACGCGTGTTCCGACGCGCAGGATCTCGAGGTGCGGGATGGCCCGCAGTTCCTTCAATATATATTCGAGCCGGGCGTCGCTGAGCATCAGCGGGTCGCCGCCCGAAACGATGACGTCGCGGATCTCCGGATGGTTCCGGATGTAGTCTAAGCCGTCCTCGATGTACCGCGGGTGGATCTTGCTCGGGTCCCCGACCTTCCGCTTCCGCGTGCAGAACCGGCAGTACGAAGCGCAGCAGTGCGAGACGAGGAACAGCAGCCGGTCCGGGTAGCGGTGAATGATGCTCGGGACGGGCGAATCCCGGTCCTCGTCGAGCGGGTCGGCCACACCGTTGGTCCGCTCGAGCTCGGCCATGTCGGGCACGACCTGGCGGTAGAGGGGATCGCCTTTGCTTTTAATCAGGCTCGCGTAATACGGCGTGATCTGCGTCTTGAAAACGCGGGCAACCTTGCGAATCATCTCCTCATTCAAGCCGAAGCGCGCGGCGATCTCCTCGGCGGTTCGCAGGCTGCCCCTCAATATTTGCGGCCATTCATCCATCGTCCTGTCTCCTTTGTCCTTCAAGCCACGTGCTTGATATAAATGACCCGGTCATCTCCGGGCTGGTAGTAGTCCGGGATGCGGGCGGTCTCTCGATAGTCCAAGCCGAGATAGAAGCGGCGGGTCGGTTCATAGCGCGGCGTCGAGGAGGTCTCGATGATGATCAGCCGCCCTTTGAGCTCGGCCACCTTGGCCTCGAGCCATTCGACGAGCCGGCGGCCGTAGCCGTGGCCCTGGTGCCTCGGCGACACCGCCATCCAGTACAGGTCGTAGGTGCCGATGGTCATCGCCGTCAGACCCCAGGTCATGTATCCGGTCACCTCGTGCTCCTCGTTCTCGGTCACGACGATCTCGTAGTCCTTCTGGTCCGGATGGTTGAGATAGACGTCGATCAGTTCCTCGGCGACGAGGACCTCGTCGGGCCGGAAGAATTCCGTCGCCGCGATCAGCTCCATGACCACGGTCTTGTCGGACCTCGACATCGGCCGGATCATTTCTTCGCCTTCCGGGACAGGGCTTTCTCGATCATCTTCTGCCAGAAGAGCTTGTATTCGATCCCGGCGGCCGCCAGAGCCCGGGCGTAGCCCGCGTTGAGGCTGATGTCCGGGTTGGGGTTGACTTCGAGGACGTAGATCTTGCCTTTCTTATCCATCCGGAAATCGACCCGGGCGTAGTCGCGGCAGGAGGTGGCGAGAAAGGCCTTGACCGCCGTTTCCTGCAACTTCGCTTTCAGGGCGTCGTCGATCTGGGCCGGGCAGACGGGCGGCGTGCTGGTGTAGAGGATGTCATCGGTCAGCCATTTGGCCTCGTAGCACAGGATGTGCTCCTGGCCCTCGGGCATCTTGGCGAAATCGATCTCCGAGACGGGGAGCGCCTCCGGCTTGCCGTCGTCCAGAACCCCGACGTTAAACTCCCGGCCTTCGATGTACGCTTCGACGAGCGCCGGTTGTTCGTGGATGTCGATGATCCGCTGGATCTGTTTCTGCAGGTTCTCCTGGTCGCGGACCACGGAATCGGGATGGACGCCCAGGCTGGCGTCCTCGGTGTTCGGCTTGACGATCACGGGGAACGGGATGTCCAGCTTCGCGTCTGGTGAGTCGAGGAGCTTGGCCGGAGCGGTCGGCAGGCCCCACTGCTTGAGGATCGCCTTGGTCTTGAACTTGTTCAAGCAGAGGGCCAGCGTCCGGGAGTCGTTCCCGGTGAAGGCGACGCCGAGCAGTTCGAAGGCCGCGGCCACATTGGATTCGAGCTGGGGGTAGCCGGCGAAAGCTTCGCAGAGGTTGATGATCACGTCGGCGTTGAGGTCCTTGAGCCGGTTCAAGAAGGCCATGAAGCTTTTGTGCAGGGGCAGGATGAAGGCCGTATAGCCCAGTTCGGTGACGGCGGTCAGAGCCTCTTTGGCCGTTTGCTCGACGGACTCCTCGGACGGCCGCTCCGTCTTCCGGCTGGTGATCGGGTCGTAAGCGTTGAAGGCGATGCCGACCAGAATGTTCTTTTCTTTTACTTTGCCCATCGATCGTCCATCGCCCGGTCGCCGCCCTTTCCTGTCTTCTCCGCGGGTGCCCGTCCGGCCGTCGCGCCGCCGAGACCGGTGCGGATCATCGCCTCATCGACCACGCGCAGGATGAGTTCGTTGTATGTATAGCCGGCCGTGCGCGCCGCTTTGGGCAGGCAGGAGTTGTCTTCGGGTTTGGGGAGGATCCCCGGCAGGGGGTTGATCTCCAGGATGTTCGGCTCGCCCGTGTCGTCGAGCCGGACATCGATCCGGCACCAATCTTTGATCCGGAGAACCCGGCAAGTTTCGGTGACCAGATTCTCGATCTTCCCGACCAGCTCGACCGGGATCCGGGCCGGGCATTGGAAGATCTCGAGCGGGTTGTCGGGGGTATCCCAGATCCACTTGGCCTCGTAGGAATAAATGGGCCGCGCCCCCTCGGGCAGGAGCCCGTGGTTGATCTCGACGATCGGCAGGACCTCGTAGTGCGGATAGTTCCCGAGAACGCCGACCGTGAATTCCCGGCCACCGAGAAAACGCTCGATGATGACGGGCTGTTTATAGAGTGAAATGATCTCCTTGACGCGGGCGGCCAGGTCATCCCGCGTGTCCACAACCGAGTTGTCCTTAATCCCCTTGCTCGATCCTTCATAAAGCGGCTTGACGATCGCCGGCAGGTGGATGTCCGCCGGCAGATGCGCGCCCGGTTCGACCACCCGGAATTCCGGGTTCCGGATTTTATAATACGAGAGGATCTCCTTCGCCCGGGATTTGTCGAGGCAGAGGCTGAGCGTCATCGGGTCCGAGCCGGTGTAAGGGAGGTCGAGCATTTCGCAGAGCGTCGGGATGTGGGCTTCGCGATTCGGGCCGAAAAGCCGCTCGGCGATGTTGAAGACGAGGTCCGGCCGGACGTCCCGGAGCCGTTCGTAGGCCCGGTCGTCGGATTCGATCGGGATGACCTCGTGGCGCGTGCGGAGAGCGTCCGCGACGGCCTTGATGGTTTCATCGGAATCGCACTCGGCGAGGAGATCGGGTGGAGGTTCGTCGTCCTCCGTCGACTTATCCTCTGGATAAGGGCGCTTCAGCGAAGAGGCCATTCCTGCTTTCGAGCTGAAGAGCAAGGCGATTTTCATCGCAGCCTTTCGAGGCTTCGACTCAGGTTCTCAAAGGTCCCAAGGAAGGTAATCATGTCAGTTCGAATATCTCATATCAGATTTTTTCTCTGTTCTATTTTTATATATATACCAATTTCAATAAATGTCAATACTTTTTCGTAAAATTAATACAACCTGTGGTGGAAAAGGCTTTTTTGACCCCCCAGGAATTGAACTGTAAAGTTGTTTGACACGTCACAGCATGAACGCCGGGTAGAGGTAAAAGCTCCGGGGGTCCGGAGATTGTCGCGCGGCCCGCAGCTCGAAGGGCTTTTGCGGCGAGCGGTAATCGCTTGGCGGGGTTTGGAAAAGGACGACCGCGCCGGCGGCGAAAATATCGGAGATCCAGGCCAGCGGGAGCGGATTCTCGACATGAAGAACGATGTTCCCCCGCCCGGCTTGCGTAGCCTTGGCCAGGTCGCAGAGGAAAACGGCTTCGTCCTCTTTTTGAAAAGCGGCGCCGGCGACATGGATCCATGGGCCGAGGCGGGCGAGGCCCATAAGCGCGGGATCGAGCGGTCCGTGATGATAATAGACCAGCCGCGTGCCGCCGCTCGCGCAGGCATAGGCCAGCTCCTCGAGCGCGCCGAACTCGCGCTTGATGCGGGCGCTGGAGAGGTAAATCAGGATCCCGCTCCGGCCCATCTCTTTAAGGGATTCGAAGGACAGGCTTCGTTCTTCTCCGGCCGCTTCGAAGGGGCCGTGATGAAAGCAGGCCGCGGCCGCGCCGCCGTTCTTCGCGGCGTTGTTCATCAGGATGAGTTCGCGGAGACGCGGCCGGGCCAGGTCGGAGGTGTAAAGATCGGCCCCCGCTTCGCCGAGCCATTCCAGCTCAGACGCCGTCAGTTTCCCCGAATCGACCAGCTTCAATCGGCCGCCGCTCCGGCGGCAGGCCTTCGCCGCGTCCAGAAGGGCGGGGACATCGAATTGGTCGTCGCGGACGATGACGCCTCCCGCGTCCGCGGGACTTCCTGAGTCGGCTTCGCTTCTCGTATCCATCAAAAAATGTTCTTCGATCGTCTCGCTTGAAAAAAAACGATCATGAATTTTGCTCAAGTGTAGCGCCCTCCCGTCGTTCTGTCAATAAGAAACGAAAAATTAATCGTTGAATTCAGCGGCGGAAAAGCGTATAAAATCAAGGTGACGGAAGAGACAGCAAATATATCGGATAAATAGGTTAAAGGGGAGAAGATCGTGCAGTTGAAAACAGGGTTGAACGCGGCGCCCGGCGCGCGCCGGTTTCTCGTCCTGGCCGAACTCGTCCCGCTCCCCGGCCATGATCTGAGCAATTTCGAGAAGTTCCTAAAGGGATACGCGGAGAAGAAGGCCGCCCTGCCCGCGGACGTCGTTCTCGCCGGAGTCACCATCCCGCAAAGCCCGGGCGGCGTCGCCTCGATGAGCCCCGCCGACATCTATTCCCTTCTCCGCGCCAAGGAGCTATGGGCCGACCTGGATGTCATTCCGCACGTGACGGCTAAGGACCATAATATCGAAGCCGTTAAAACCTATCTCATCGGCCTGCAGAAATTGGGACTCGAATCCGTCCTGGCGCTGACCGGCGACAAACCGGCAGGGGGAACGGGCGTCTTCGACGTCGACTCCATCGGGCTCATCGAACTGATCGAGGAGATGAACGGCGAATCCCTGCAGAAGGCCGAACCGGGGGCTTTCGACCGCGCTCCCCAGTTCCTTATTTTGGCCGCCGTGTCGCCGTTCAAATACACCGAAGCCTCCCAGATGCAGCAATACCTCAAAATGGCCAAGAAGGTCCGGGCCGGGGCAAAGGCTCTGATCACCCAGATGGGCTGGGATTGGCGCAAGAGCGAGGAGCTGTTTGGGTATCTCCGGGAAGAGCGGATCGCCGCGCCCGTCTTCGGCAACGTCTACCTCCTGACCACAGCGACGCCCGCGCCGCGCTTGATGCATGACGGGAAGCTGCCCGGCTGCTTCGTCTCGACGCCCCTTTTCGAGAAGGTTTCGAAGGAGTCGTTCTCCGACCACGTCGAGCGGGCCGCCCTGCAGGTGGCTATGTACCGCGACTTCGGGGCCGCCGGCGTCGACATCGGCGGTCTCGCCGATTTCGAGATCCTGCTCAAGATCATGGACCGGGCCAGGGCCATCGGCGCCCGATGGCGGGAACATAAGGACAACCTGGATTTCGGCCTGAGCGCCCATCCGGACGGCAGGCCCGGATTTTATCTCTATGACGAAGCCGGCCGCCGGAAATCCCCCTCTCGGCCGAAGGCGACGTTCCATAAGAAGCATTTCGACGTCATGCACCGGAACCTGCTGACACCGGGCCGCGGCCTGCATCCCGCGGCCAAGAGCGTTCTGGGAGCCAGCGCCTCTCTCCGCAAAGGACGGGGCGGGCCCTACCGGATGTTCCTGGCCGCGGAAAAAGCCCTGAAGACCGCCCTCTTCGAATGCGAGGAATGCGGCGACTGTTTTTTGCCCGAGAATTTCGGCCGCTGCACCCTGGGCGAGTGCGCCAAGGGCCTGCCGAACCCGCCCTGCGGCGACGCCGATCCCGCGGGGAAGTGCCCCCATGACCCGGACCGACGCTGCGTCGGGGAGCTCATCTATGAGGAGGCGGCGAGCGAAGGCCCGTCCGGCCTGAAGAAGATGGAGCGGACGATGAATCCGCCGCGCATTCCCTCACTTGAGGGAACGGCCTCCCTCTTGAACTACCTGTTCGAGAAGGACCATACCCAAAAGGCCGCTTTCATCCAGATCGGGGAAAGCATCCACGCCAGCATTCCCCGGCCCGCGGCCGCGATGGGCGAGCTTTTGGCCATGGGACCGGGCGCCCTGGAACGGTCGAGCGGCGCCCGGGACTACATCATCTCCCTGATCAAGGACCAGATCAAACACGGCGCGGATTATCTCGAAGTGAACGTGGACGCGTTCGGCGAGCATGACCCGGCGCTTCCGGTCCGGATGATGCGGGATTACGTCCGTCTCGTCCGCGCCCACGGCGGCGGCGTGCCGATCTGCGTGGACAGCGGTGCTCCGGACGTCCTCGTCGCCGGGCTCGAAGCCTGGTACGAAGACGCGCCCGCCTCGATCGCCGCCCCGCTTCTGAACTCGATCAAGACCTACACCATGGATCAGCTCCTTCCCCTGCGCGCCCGGTTCGCCTTCAAGTTCATCGGCCTGCTCGTTGACATCCATTCGACGGGCTCGGAAGGTTCGTATTACGGCATCGACGAGCTCTTGGCCCTGGCCCGGACGATCTTTCGGGCCGCGACCGGGAGGCACGGTTTCAAACCGGACGACATCTTCTTCGACTCGACGGTCTTTCCCCTGGCCATCGACCTGCCTATGACCCCGGACACGCCGGGATACACGTACCGGACGTTCGAGACCATCCTCCGGATCAAGTCCGATCCGGAGATGAAAGGCGTCCACCTCTCCCTCGGCGTCACCAACGCCGTCCGCGACCTGCCCGGCCGCCGGACCGGCGTCTGCCGCGCCTATCTGGCCAAAGCCCGGTCTTACGGCCTGGACGCGGCGATCGTCAACGTGATGCACGATTACGGGAAGCGGCCGGCGGCTCCCGACCTGCTCGCATTCGTCGGCGCTTTCGCCGGCCAGGACGGCTCGGCCGAGGCCGGACAGAAGGCCATCAACGCTATGATGAACTTCTGCCGGGCCAACCGGAAGCTCAAGGGCCCCGTCTGCGGGTGAATTGAAGGGGGACAGTGAAGGGGGACGACGCATCCTGTCCCCATATCTCCCCAATTAGCCTTTTCTTTTTAAGGGACAGGATGCGTCGTCCCCCTTTAATCCCTCATCCGGAATCCCGGCTATCTTCAATTTTTTGCAGATTGATGATGAGCCGAGTTCGGGATTTGTCCCCGAATGCCAATCTTTTTTAATTCTTACGTTTACTATCTATGTAAGATATATATTTTTCGACATACGTTTCAACTTATGTTATACTTTAGCCAGATTTAGGAGGTCAACATGACTACCACGGTCGTCACCACAAAGGGGCAGATCGTCATCCCCTCTCGCATCCGGCGCAAGCTGAATATCAAAAAAGGGACCAGGCTCTATATCGAAGAAAAAGAACAAGAGATCATCCTAAGGCCGGTCACCGCCGCCTATTTCGAAAAAATATCGGGCATCCTTCCGACCAAAGGAAAGCTGACCAAAGCCCTGCTCGAAGAGAGGACCCGCGACAAGAAGAAGGAAGAGTGAGCATGATCAAAATCCTCGATGCCCATGCTTTGATGATCTATTTGGAAAAGGAACCGGGGCATGAGAAGTTGGAAGCTCTTTTTGTTCAGGCCGTTGAGAAGGATGAACACCTGCTGATGACGACAGTCAACTACGGTGAAATTTATTACATCATTCTGAGAGAATGCGGTCAGCATAAGATCAACGAAATCGAAGCTGTCATCCGCACCTTGCCGATCGAAGTCATAGATGTCGATATCCATCTGGCCATAGAAGCGGCAAGATTCAAAGCCCGCAAAAAGCTGTCATATGCGGATTGCTTCGCCGCGGCGCTGACGAAGATCCGCAAAGGCGAGCTGGTCACCGGAGATCGCGAATTCAAAACTATTGAAAAAGAAATCAAAATCGCTTGGATTTCTTAAAAACTGATATCGAGAAGGAACATATGCTTTTAAAACAAAGAAGTGTCGTCCTCTTCTCCGGCGGGATCGATTCCACGACGGCGCTCCACTGGGCGCTCCACCAGGCGAAGGACGTCCAGGCCCTGACCTTCGACTACGGCCAGCGGCACAAGGTTGAAGTCCGCGCGGCCGGGATGGCGGCGCGAAAGCTCGGCGTTCCCCGGACGGTCATCAAGATCGACCTCGGCCAGGTCGGTGGCTCCGCCCTGACAGACCCGGCCATCCGCCTCCCGCGTTACAAAAAATTGTCCGAACTGCGGCTCGGACCGCCGGCGACATACGTCCCCTTCCGCAACGGCATCCTCCTGGCCTTCGCCGCGGGCTGGGCCGAGGCCCGCGCCATCCGCGAGATCGTCTGCGGTTTCAACATCATCGACTCGCCGGACTATCCCGATACGCGGCCCGAGTTCGTCCGGGCGATGGAACGGGCGGTCAACGTCGGGACGAAGGCGGCCTTCGGCGGCGCCGGGATGAAGATCACGGCGCCCTTCATCCGGATGAAAAAATCCGAGATCATCCGCTGGGGCCTGGCCCACGGCGCCGATTACTCATATGCGGTCTCCTGCTATGCCGGGGATGAGATTCCCTGCGGGACCTGTTCGTCATGTCTATTGCGGGAGCGCGCCTTCGCCGAAGCCGGCGCACGCGACCCCTTGATCGAGCGACTGGGAAGGAGAAGAAGACCATGAGCTGGATATTGCGGGTTCGCGATAAATTCCAGGCGGCCCATTTCCTAAAGGGATACAAGGGGAAGTGCGAGAAAATCCACGGCCATACCTTCCAGGTCGAGGTGGCGATCGAAGTCCAGGAGCTCGACGGCACGGGGCTCGGGATCGACTTCGCCCTGATCAAAAGGAAACTGGCCGAGATCCTTCCCGACCACACCCTGCTCAACGAGGTCTACGAGTTCAACCCTTCGGCCGAGAACCTCGCCCGCCGGCTGTTCGCCGAGTTGAAAAAATCGTTTCCGGTCAAGGACGTGACCGTCTGGGAATCCGAAGATGCCTCAGCCACCTACGCTGAAGATCGTTGAGATCTTCGCCTCCGTCCAGGGCGAAGGCCTGCGCCAGGGGGAGCCGGCGATCTTCATCCGGCTCGCGGGCTGCGATCTCCGCTGTTCCTTCTGCGACACGAAATACGCCTGGACGGGCGGCAAGACCGCGTCCACTTCGCGGGTCTTGGGCAAGGTCCGCGCGCTCCGGAAGCGCTATCCTGCCGACTGGGCCTGCTTAACGGGAGGGGAGCCGTTCCTTCAGGATATCGAACCTTTTGTCGACGGGTTGAAAAAAGAAGGGTTGAAGGTCCAGGTTGAAACCAACGGGAGGACCTTCCGCCGACTCACGGCGGACTGGCTGACGGTCTCGCCCAAACCCTGCCGATATGAGTATCATCCCGGGTTCCGGCGGCGGGCTGCGGAAGTGAAACTGGTCGTCTCTAAAACCTTGACCTTCGAGACCGTCAGAAGGCTGCGGGAGGAATTCCCCGGATCAGTTCCCATCCTCCTCCAAGCCGAGTCGAACGAGGCTTGGAGCCTGGCTAAAGGCCGACGGCTGCTGGGCCGGGCTTTGAGGCAGGGACTCACAAACATCCGCCTCTCCGTCCAGCTCCACAAGATCTTCGGCCTTCGATAGAGAGGTCACCTCCATGGACGATGGGAGGGGAGAAAATTCACCCCGAAAATCACCGGCGAAGGGGATTGAGCCCCGGGCCACGATTTTAGATAATAATAGACATGCGGATGCCGAATTCTAAGAGCCGGACCTGCGCCGATTCGCGGCGAGGGTTCACCCTTTCCGGTCTCGTCCTCGGCCTGGCCTCCGCCGGCCTGCTGGTGATGCTCTTCATTCCCCTTTACCAGAACGCCAAGAACACGGCCACGCTCCGGGCCACGATCGCGGTCATGGAGATGTGGGACAAAGCGATCAAGGCCTACGAATCCGATTTCGGCGTCACACCGACAAACCCGAACGGCCGGATCCATTATAAGAAACCGATTCTCCGGGAACTCATGCCCTATTTCGAGCGCGTCAGGGTCGCGGACTTATGGGGAACTCCTTATCGGATCTGGATTGGACCAGGCATCAAAAAATACGGAATCAAGACGACCGGACCCGGGGATATCCTGATCGTCTCCCTGGGGAAAGAAGGAAACCAGGAAAACTGGTCGTATGATCCGGAGCGGCCGCAAGCGGGGTTATATTCGCTGCGCGGCTCGGAAGATTTTGAAAAAGACATCGTTCTCTGGAACGGCCGGATGGTGCGAGGCCCGATCAACCCATGAAGATCCTCGCCGCCGTTAAATCCTTTTTGCTGAAGCCGATCGGCAAAAACGATATTTACGCCGCCCTCGGCAGGGTGATCTCCGCCCCCATCGTCCGAAAGAAAGCCGTCCTGTGGGCCCTGATTCTTTTCTGCGCGGCCTGGTTCCTCCTTCAGGCCTATCCTTACCTCAACATGTGGGACCTGGATTCGATCTCATACTACGCGGGCGCACACGGCCTCCGGCAGCACATCAATATTTATGATGACAATGAATTCCAATCCATGGCGGACACCCTCTTGGGGAAAGGCGTCATCGTTTATCCCTATATCTATCCCCCTCTCCTGGCCCAGCTCTGCCTGCCCTTGACGCGATTCTCGCCGTCCACTTTTTTTCTGCTGGTGTTCATCATGAATGTCGCCCTGACGTTCTTCAATCTTTTTCTCCTCTCGCGCCTCCTGGAGCTCGATCGCCGCCCGACGATTCTGCCCTTGCTTTTTCCCTTCGCCCTCCTCCTGTTCAACGCGCCGCTCTTGACGACCATCGATTACGGTCAGATCAATATCCTGGTGTTCACGGCGACGCTTCTCTACATGACCTTCCAAAAAAAAGGGAAACCGTTCGCGGCCGGGTTTTTTTTGAGTCTGGCCGTCTTCATCAAGATCTACCCCATCCTTTTCGTCCTGCCGTTCATTTTTTTCAAGCGGTGGAAGTCCCTGGCGGCTTTTATCGTCAATAGCGCGGCCATGCTGGCCCTATCCATCGGCGTCTCCGGCGCGGCGCCTTGGCTGGTTTTTGCGAAATCGACGCTGTCTCTGTTCTTCAAGAAGCCCGACTCTCCGTTCACCCGGGTCTTTCAACCCTCTTTCTCCAACGTTTCACTCAAGGGCTTTTTGACGCAAGGTTTCGCCCAGCTTCATCTTCCTGAGTCGCCGGTCGTTCCTCTCTTTCTTCTAGCGGCGGTCCTTCTCGTCCTGTGGATTTTCGTCTCCCCCCGAAAGAGAGAGGTCGCCGCGGACCTCGCCCTGGAAGGCTCCCTTCTTTTCATCCTGTCCCTGGTCCTGGCGCCGATCACCTGGACCCACCATTACGTCATCATGATGTTCCCCGCGGCCTATCTTTTCCGGCGGATCATCGATGAGAAGAAGTATGGCGCTTTCCTCCTCCTGGCCTTCCTGGCAAGCCAGATCCTCTATGAACTACCCTGGGGCGCGTTCCCCTACAATCAGGTCCGGTTTATGGCCGTTCTCGGTTTTCTTGGGATGCTTCTCCATTTCGCCCGGACGTCTCCGAAGAATGGTTATGCCGTTTGGGGCGAAAAAGGCAGGGCCCGGCAAGCGCCGGAAAAGATTACTCCGGCCGCCGCCTCATGAAGAACCGGTATCCTGTTCGCGTCAAATAGACCCCCGTCAGAATGATCGCTGCGCCGAGAACCTGGACGGAACGGATCCGGTCGCCGAGCAGGAACACGGCGAAGACGGCGGTGAACACGGGCGTCAGGTTGCTGTAGATCGCGGTCTTGGCGTTCCCCACCTTCTTCACCGAGTAATACCAGA
>JAPKZI010000033.1 GCA_026393865.1 Candidatus Aminicenantota bacterium | reverse complement strand
CCCTTTCGGCAAGCGATATTACCGTTGGGCGGAGCGGGTCGCGACGAGGTTGGCGAAGGAAATGATCGCCGATTCCCGGGAGATCCAAAGATATTATAAAGAGCGCTACGGCAAGGACACGCGTTATATTTCCTACGGCGCCGAGATCCGGACGAGCAAAGATCCGTCGATCCTGCGGCGATACGGTCTCCAACCCGGCGGATATTTCCTCCAGATCACCCGCTTCGAGCCGGAGAACAATCCATTTCTGCTCGTTAACTCATTTGAAAAACTCGAGACGGATAAAAAGCTCGTTTTAGTGGGGGGAGCGAAGTACCCAACGTCCTATTCCGACGAGGTCTACGCCACGAAAGATCCGCGCGTGAAGTTCCTTGGTTTTATCTATGACCGAGACATCTTGGACGAGCTCCTCTGCAACTGCTACGCTTATATCCACGGCAACGAGGTCGGCGGGACCAATCCGGCCTTGCTCGAGGCGATGGCGGCGGGCTGTTTCATCATGGCCCGCGACGTCCCATTCAACCGCGAAGTCCTCGGCGAGGCGGGGGCGTATTTCAGGAAAGAGTCCGACGACCTGACGGACCGAATGCGTTGGACGCTCGACCACGCGGCCGAGCTTCCGGCCGCCCGCCTGGCCGCCCGCGAGGCGATCCGCTCCAGATACGATTGGGGCCGGGTCGTCGATGCTTACGAACAGCTTTTTCCCAATAAGCATGGAGTTTAACGGTCGCTTCCCATCGGATCGACGTGGGATTTCTCACTAAAGGGGGACGACGCATCCTGTCCCCATTTTCTTCTCTGATTTGATTCATTTCCTCAGACAGGGGAATTGGGGACAGGATGCGTCGTCCCCCTTTTCAACCCCCAGGCGGTTATTGAATGCCGCCCGGCATAAAGATCGGGTGGATCTTTTTATAACGGGGCATGTTTCGTCTCGATCACCTGCCGGCAGATCGTCAACCATTTCTCGACGATGCCGTCCCAATCATAGAGCCTGGCTTTAGCCACGGCGGATCCGCCCATCCTGAGGCGCGCCGCGTCATCGGCAAGAAGCGAGAGGACGGCTTTGCCGACGGCCTCGGCCTGGGCTTTGACGACGAGGCCGCATCTCTCATCGACCAGCTCCGGGGCGGCGTTTTGGGGAGAATCGACCGTTATGACGGGGATTCCGCCGGCGAACGCCTCGAGGACAATCATCCCGAAACCTTCGCGCCTCGAAGGCAGGACCAGGACTTTTGAAGATTTAATCCTAGCGATAACTTCCCGGCTATCAAGGAAGCCGAAAAAACGGACGTTGTTCCCGAGCCCAAGCTCGGCGCTCAGCCGTTCAATCCTGTCTTTTTCGGGCCCGTCGCCGATGATAACGCAGCGTATATCCGGTTTTGATTTCCGGACAAAGGCCACGGCCTCGAGCAGCAGGTCCAAGTTCTTGTCCCGTATCATCCTTCCGGCGAAGAGGATATCGCAAACGTCTTCGGCCGGCGGGACGGCCTCAATCTCTTTGACGTCAACCCCATTCGGAACGATGGGGACCAGCTCGGCGGCACGTCCCAGGCCGACCAGTCCGGTCCGGGTCATGGAGGATACGGCCACGGCCGTCCCTCCCAATTTGGCGGCCGCGGCCTCGATGAGTTTTCCGATGACGCCGGCCGCCCCCAGATATTCAAACCAATGGCCGCGCCAGACCTCGTGCCACGTATAAATCACAGGCGTCTTTTTGAAGGCCGATATCAGCTTCACGCTGAAACAGGGGAAAAATGGGATCGCGGAAACATCGATGACGTCGAATCTTTCGGCCGAGAGCCGCGGGAGAAGCGCCAGCGAAAAAACGATCGCTTCGAAGATCGAGCGGCGGCCGCGGACGGTGAGTTTCCGCGGCCCGCAGACCCCATGCAGGATCATTTTCTGGCGCTCGACGACGGACTCTCCCTTCCACCAGCGGACCCCGAAGAGATGGACTTCGTGTCCGCGAGCGGCCAGGCGTTTGCCGATCTCGAATATCCGCCGTTCGGCGCCGCCCTTGATCCATGGATAGACGGCGTCATAGACGAAGGCGATCTTCATCGGCGGCCGCCCCGCAGATATTCGACGACGGCCACGGCGAATTCCTCGTCCGTGTCGACGAGCCGTCCTTCCCTTATCACTTCGGGGTGGGCGCCGGCATCGAAGGCGACGGCCGGTTTCCCGCAGGCCGCCGCTTCGGCCATGGGGAGGTCGAATCCTTCCCACAGACTTGCCGTCACGTAGAGGTCCGCCGCGCCGTAATAAAGCGGCAGTTCCTTATCCGGGACGAATCCGGCGAAAAGGATGGCCCGCGGACCGACGCTCCGGGCTCGCCTCTTTAGCTTTCTCGCGTATCTTGGGAACGTCTCCGCTCCGGCGATCAGCAGCTTGGCTTCGGGGACCGTCTTGACGACCTCCCCGAAGGCTTCGATGAGCCGGTGGACGCCTTTATGAGGGGATACCCTCCCGACGAAGAGGCAGACAGGATCTTGGCCGAATCCATGTCGCGTCCGGATCGCCTCGCCCGAAATGCCTTTTTTGAACCTCGAACCGTCGATTTTGTTATATTCGACAAGGCTCTTGAGCCCGGTTTCCGCGGCCAGGATCCCGCTGAGGAACGAGCTGACCGAGATCGCCTCATCCGCATTTCGAACCGTCTTGATGGTCCACCGGCGGACGAGCGTCTGATATGTTTTATCAACGATGGAAGGAAAGAGCTTGGCCGGGGAGATGCCGTGATCGTAATAGACATAGGTTTTGCCCAGCGTCTTTTTAGCCAGGTGCCCCAGGACCGTCATGGGATAATGATGGCAGACGATTCGGTCAAAGCCCTGAAGCTCTTGAAGGAGCCGCTTGATCGTGCGCCTGTTCAGAAAAAAGAACAAACGATAAAGCCTGTCCAGAATTAGCGGGTGGGGCGTCCCGATTTCGACGACGTTCGCCCAGGCCGTTCGGAGCCGCGCTCGAAAACAGTAGATCGTCACCGCGTGGCCCAGTTCCGTTAGATCCCGGGCCTGCCGTTCGACGACCCGGTCGATGCCGTTATAGGGCGAAAAGAACGGCGTCAGGAGCGCGATTTTCAAGGGTTTTCCTGTTTTACTTCTCGTTCCAAAGAAGATGGCTGATGAAAAAGGACGAGAAGATGATCTGCAGGCCGAGCACCAACAGAATCATGGCCAGGATCGATTCCCGGATCCTGTGGAGGGCTCCGAACCGGCTGGAAAACCACTCGAGGAAGATGAACAGGTTGACGGCCAAACCGGCCAGAAAAATGACCGCCCCAAGGATCAAACCCTTCTCGATCTTGAACCGGCGCTCGAAGAAGACCGTCCAACGGCCCCTCTTTTGGAGGCCGTGGGTCACGGCGAAGAGATGGGCGAAGACCCCGAGGTTGATCATCTCGAACGAGACGATGAGGATGGCCCCGGCGAAGACCGTCAAATGGATGTCCCAGGTCCGGCCCAGAAAGCGGAAAGGGCCGCCGAGCGACAGCAGGAGAACAGCCAGGCTGACCATGAACCCGGCCAAACCGGGGATGAGGTAGAGCCAGAGCGGACAGAAGAGGAGCATGAATTTCAGATGGCGCCAGGCGTCCGAGAGAGGCGTGAGCTTCGATCGCCCCAGCCGCTTCGCGTAGCGGATGGGGACTTCGGCGATCTCGAGCTTGAGGGCCAGGGCCGCGACGACCATTTCCGAGGCGAATTCCATTCCCGAGCTTCGCAGCCGCATTTTCCGGTAAGCGTCCCGGGTCATCGCCCTCATCCCGCAGTGGATGTCGGAGAGCTTCGTCCTGAAGAAGAGCCGGAAGATCCCCGACAGGATCGGATTGCCGAGGCGTCGGTTCGGCCAGGACATGGCCCCTTTCTCGATCGTCCCTTTCAGGCGGGAGCCGAGGACGAGATCGAAGCCTTCGCGGAGCGGCTTCAGGAACTTC
Source organism: Candidatus Aminicenantota bacterium (assembly GCA_026393865.1). Taxonomy (GTDB): domain Bacteria; phylum Acidobacteriota; class Aminicenantia; order Aminicenantales; family UBA4085; genus JAPKZI01. The sequence goes on along the minus strand of JAPKZI010000033.1, from coordinate 19,018 downwards.
GGAATCTCCCCGAAATCGTAACTGGCGTCGGCGTCGGCCAGGACAATGTACGTTCCGGAGGTTTCCCGCAGGCCGCGGCGGCAAGCGGCCCCATAGCCTTTGTCCGGCTCGGTGACGACTCGGGCCCCTTCGGAATGAGCGATCTCCCGGGAGCGATCCGTCGAACCGTTGTCGGCGACGATGATCTCGCCGGCAAGGTTTTCTCGGGCGAAAACGTCCTTGATCTTTTTCAGGCAGTTCCCGATCGCCGCTTCCTCATTCAGGCAGGGCAGGACGACCGAGATCTCGACGGCTCCGACGACGCTCATTCCAGGCTCCCGCTCTCGTCGTCCCAGAGGATCTGAAAGACCTCGATCCGGGTTTTCCCGCGCTGGGCCCGGAGAAACGGCTTGAAATGCCGCAGGTCTTTACCGGCCTGAAAGAAGAGCCGGACGAAAAGGCTTTTTGAGAGATCCTTCCCCGGGGCGATCCAGGCGTTCCGCTCCTTCTTCGGGATCGATAGAAATTCCCGATAGAGCTTGTCCGCGGCGGCGCCGTCCAAGCCGGCCCGCCGAAGGTCCTCAAGAATCCGCTTTTCGTTCTTGCCCGTCGCGTTCTGGACGATGAAGACCTTGGAAAAATCCCAATTCCCGATCGAGATGACCGCCTCCATTTTTTCGGCCATGGTCTCGTCGACGACGAAGAAAGCCGGGCCGGGTTTCGCGGATATAAGCTTCATCACCTCTTCGGCGGCCGCCCGCGGCAAGGCTGAAGCGGCCAATTCCCGTCGCCCATCGGGCGGCGAGACGAGAAGCCGCTTCAGCAGAAGGATCGACCGCAAAGGATTCCGGAGAGCGCCGTCCATGACGTCGAACGCCTGATTCCCTCCGTTGTTGAGCATCCTCAGAATCCCTAGAGCTTCGTCTTCGTCATTCGTGATCAGCGCCCTGGCCATCCAGTAGGCCTGCGGCGTGTTCTGGCTCTGCCCGTCGAAGATGACCGGCCGCCCGGCGACGGTCTTGAACCAAGCCCCGAAATCCCACCAGGTGTTGATCACGGACCCCGGCGGCGTCTTGTCCCGGATGTCGGTCAGGAGGCCGTGCCAGGCGTCGTTCATATCCGGGTAGATCATCCTTGCCGTCCGGTCGCCGTTCGAGACCGCTTTCGCCCCGACGGCGATGGCCAGGATCGCGGCTCCGGCCGTCAACCAGGTTTTCTTCGCCCGGCGTGATCTTTGAAGAAGCTCGGCCAGACCCCATCCGAGGAAAAGGCCGAGCGGCGGAAGGAGGAACATGGCGAATCGCGCGCCCTGGCCGCGGATGGCGAAGATTACCCCGAACCAAAGGGCCAGGGCGAACAGGGCCTCTTGTTGAAATCCCTGGAACCTCTTGCTCGTCCAGAGCAAAGCCAACATAAAGACCAAGCCCGGAAGGACCAGCAGAAATCCCCCCGTCGCATGGACGAAGCCCCGGGTGTCGGTTTTGAGCAGTTCTCCGACCGTGGACAGGACGTTCGGCCACATGGATGCCGACAAAGGAACGTTCAGCTTCAAGAATTCCCGGAATTGAGCAAGCAGGGCCCGCCAGGGCGCTCCTCCCGAAAAGAAGGTCACCCAAAAGCCCGCGCCGATCGAAAAGAGGGCCGCGATCGTCAGCCGCTCGCGGATCCAGCGAAATGCGCTTTCTTTGAATTGAACGCGCCGGGCCGCCCGATCGAGGAGGCCGTAGGCCTCATAAAGAAGGATGACGCAGGCGATGAACCACCAGCCGATCCAGGAAAAAGCGAACAGGCCGACCCAGAATGAAGCCAGAAAAGCCCAAGCCGCCTTGAGGCGGAACGACGGTCCGTCCATGGTCTTGACATAGGCCCAAACGGCGAGCAGGGGAAAGAGAAGATTGAGGATGTCGGTGTCGAAGCGGCCGGCGCTGCTGCGCCAGAGAAAGACGGGCGCCAGTCCGACGAAAAGGCAGGAGATGATGGCTCCCAGGTTCTTGCCGAGGCGATAGGCGAAGGCGTAGAGGACCATCAAAAAGACCGCTAAAAACAGCAAGGGCAGATAGAACAGGAACGTCATCAGCGGGATGGAACGGACGCCGGGGACGGTTTTATAGACCCAGGCCGGGGCGTAGAAGAGAAAACCGGCCCAGGGAAGGTCCGCCCCTTGAGGATACAGCGTCAGCATATCCCGGTTTCGGCCGTCGGCGATCACGTCGCCGGGCCGGCCGGACCTGACCACGTTTTCGACGTATCTCGCCCAGTTCCAACCGTCCAGCTCGAGAAGATAGGTCCTCCCCCTCTCATCCTGCCATTCCGCTTTCCGCTCGGCGTATTCCGCCTGCGTCTTCGCTTCGGCCTTGAGCCGCGGGAACCAGGACGGATAGCAGCGGAAATAGATGTTGAGGCCGATCACGGCGGCCGCGCAGACCACGGCGATGATCTTGTTTTTCTTGGCGGCCGGTTGCGTTTTCCTCTTTCGAGAAATCTCTTGAAAAGACATCTTTTGATTGATTATAATCTTAATGCGTTCCATTGAGAAAGACAATCGCAAGAGCTCTTCAACGCGCGTTATGAAAAAAGGGGAAACAGGATCATGAGGGGACAATCCGTCGTCAAGCTCGGTCTCATGCTGGGTCTCGTGCTATGCCTGGCGATCGTCATGTTCGGCCTTTGGGACGAGGTCAGGGAGGCGCTGGGGCCGCGCTCCGGCGAGGGCCGTTCGAACGTGTTCCATCTGTCGATCGCCGGGAGCAACTATACCGTCCGCAAGGCTGCCTCGACCGACTGCTTCGGAATTGGGTCGGTTAAACAAGGACCGGGTTCCACTCTGACCTTTATAGGATATGTCGTGAACTCGACGACGCACAGAGAGGAGCAGCGGCTCCTCTCGTTCAATGCCACAACGAAGCAGGTGACGAATAGGCCTATCGTCGCCCCCGGACCGATCGAAATAAGCCATATCTATGTCGGCTCCGACGGGACAGTCTACATCGGCGGCCAGTTCGACTCCCTATATGGAAGAGAATTCTACAAACTTCTTCCGGGTCAAAGCACTCCCACGCTCGTCCAAGACATCAAAACCGGAACGGCGAGCTCCTCTCCATCCGCCTTCACGGCCATGGGAGATTCGCTCTACTTCCCCGCCGATCATCAGACGGCGGGCACCGAGATCATCCGATACGACCTCTCCTCGGGCCGAGTTTCCGTCGTCGATCAGTGGCCGGGACCGAATCCTTCTTATCCTTCTTATCTCGCCGCGGACTCCGCCCGGGGAATCCTCTATTGTTCCGCTTATCTCCCGGCGATCGGCACCGAGCTGGGCTGGTTTCACGCGGGCGATGGCACCACCGGTTCGAAAAAAATATACGATGGAGCCATGCCCGGGTACTCTTCGCCGGCGTATGTGGCGGTCGACCCGTCCGGAAAGGTCTGGATGAACGCGGTCAAGAACGCTACGACGCAAAGGCGGGACCTGCAAAGATTCGATCCGCAGATGAACACAGTGACGACCGTGGACGTCCCCCCGGGAACGGTCGCCTCGACTCCTCAATACATCACGAGCAACTCCGCGGGACAGGTCGCGTTCAGCGCCAAGGGAAGCGCCATCACGGGCCGGGAACCTTACATTTATAAAAACGGGACGATACCCGGCGGCTCCGGCGGAGATCCCGGCAGGCCCACGGCGAATGCTTGGGCCGTGACCCTCGTCGGAGATCTCAATCCCGGCTCGGCCGACTCGAGCCCCAGTAATTTCTATGGAGATCCCGACGGCAGTTGGGCTTTCGCCGCGGACGACGGTGCGCATGGCAGTGAACCGTGGTTCCTCTCGGCCGCCGGCACGCCGGTCATGCTCGCGGACATCAATCCGGGAAGCGCGAACTCTTTTCCCCAGGCGTTCACGCTCATCGACGGCCGGGTCTACTTCTTCGCCACCGACGCCGCGAATACGAGGGACATTTGGAGCTACGGCCCGGAGGATGAGATTCCGATGATCTCCTTGAGCCGAACGAGCCTCGTCTTCGGGGCCGCCGTCGCCGGCCCGCCGACCCAAGCTCAGTCCGTCATTGTCGGCAATTCGGGAACCGGAACGCTGAACTGGACGGCGGCGACGAGCGCGGCCTGGCTCGGCGTGACGCCGGCGTCGGGCTCCGGATCGGGCCAGATCCAGATCAGCGTGAATACGGCCGGCCTGGCCGTCGGAACGCAAACGGGAACCGTGACGGTCTCCGACCCGAATGCTTCGAACAGTCCCCGGACCATCACCGTCACCCTCAACATCATCGGCGCGGGATTGAGCGCCGTTCCCTTCGGGGACTTTGCCACTCCGATCGACGGGACGACGGGGATCACGGGGGCCATCCCCGTCACGGGTTGGGTGCTTGATGATATCGAAGTGACTCAGGTCGAAGTCAAGCGTGATCCTCATGCCGCTGATCCCACGGGGGCTATCGGGCCGGACGGACTGGTGTTCATTGGATATGGGATCTTCGTCGAGGGAGCGAGGCCGGATGTCGAAACGGCCTATCCCGGTTACCCTCTCAATTATCGGGCGGGGTGGGGCTATATGCTCCTGACGAACTTCCTGCCGGCCCAGGGAAACGGGACTTTTAAAATCCATGCGTTCGCGACCGACAAGGATGGGAATAGAGCTCTTCTGGGATCCAAGACGATCGTCTGCGACAACGCCCATGCGGTGAAACCGTTCGGAACGATCGATACTCCGATCCAGGGCGGGGACGCGTCGGGAAATCTCTTCCTCAACTTCGGCTGGGTTCTGACGCCGCTGCCGAAGACGGTGGCCAAGGACGGATCAGCGATCGATGTGTACGTGGACAGCGTCAAAGTGGGGAACCTGGCCACGGCACCGAACGTGTATGACCAGTACCGGGTGGACGTGGCGACGGCGTTTCCGGGATTGAACAACACGAGCGGACCAGTGGGGGCCTATTATTTGGATACGACAAAGTACGCGAACGGGGTGCACACGATCTTCTGGATCGCGACGGACGACGCGGGCGCGGCCGATGGGATCGGATCGCGGTACTTCAACATCGTGAATACGGGGACGACAGCCGGTAATAGCGCGGACATGGGTTCGCTACGTGTCCCCGTTTTATCCACCGCCCGTCATCGCGAGGAGCGAAGCGACGCGGCGATCCCCACAATGGAATCTTTATCGAATCTGCCGCTCTCTTTCGACCCCCTCTCCGTCAAGCGCGGCTTTAATTTGATTGCTCCGCCTGAAATGATTGTTCCTGACAGCTTCGGATCCATCCATATCAAGATGAAGGAAGTGGATCGCATCGAGCTCGATTTCGGCAAAGGGACCGCTTATCGGGGCTATCTGACGGTCGGAAGCGAACTGCGGCCCCTGCCGATCGGCTCGACGCTCGATCCGCGGAGCGGAGTCTTCGCTTGGATGCCGGGGCCGGGATTCGTGGGGAGATACGACTTGGTCTTCGTTATTATGGACGAATCCGGCCTCACCCGGAAGATCCCCGTCAGGATCCGCATCACGCCGAAATTTTAAAGACAGCGTGTGTTTTATGTCGGCCAAATCCGAAACACGTAACGAGTCCGATGCTGACGATTTGCGCTACAGCGTCTCACTCCTTAAGAGAAGCCTAGCGATGAGTCGAACTCAAGAATAATTTTTTATATGGAGATTGGTTCGCTCCCCTCGATTGCTCGTAATAACTTTAAAATCAGCAACATGCAATTTCAATTGACCAGTTCGTATGATGCTCGGATTTCTTTATTTCCCCGCCAAGCTTTTGTATAATAGGCGGGACTCGAACCGTCAGTCCGAGGGGAGGGCGCGAACAAATGCTCAACGTCGCGATTAAGGCGTTGCTGGCCTCATGGATCGGGCTTTGTCTCCTTTCGCCCGGCGGGCCCGGCCAAAAGAGGCGCGAGGTCGTCAAGGCCGAAGCCCTGTTGTCGCAGGAGCGCGTCCATCCGGGAGGGATTCTGAAAGTCGCCGTCCGGGTGAAGATCGACAAGGACTGGCACGTCCACGCCGACCGGGTGTCGGACGAGTTCCTCGTTCCGACTTCGCTGGTCTTTACGGAAACGGCGGGAATTCAAGTGCTCGAGATCGTCTATCCGAAACGGATCCTCGGGAAATATGATTATTCCGAGACCGCCATCGAGGTCTTCGAGGGAGAGTTCTTGATCGGGGCGCTCGTCCAGGCGGCCCCGGACGCGCCCTTGAAACGGCTGACGCTCCCGGCGGCGCTGAAATACCAGGCCTGCAACAACAGGGGGTGCCTGCCTCCGCAGCAATCCGATATAAAGATCGAGTTTGACGTCGTCGACGCGTCTCAGGATATTCCCGCGATCCATGCCGACGTCTTTTCCAAGATCGCTTTTTCGAAAGCCAAAAAGCCTGTTCCCGCCGGATAAAGGAGGATGCGCTCCTTGAGAGTTTGCCCCTCGCCGCGCGCCGTCCTTGCGGCGCTGGTTCTCGCGGCCGCCGCGGCTTTCCCGGCGGCTCCCGTCTCGGCTCAAACTCCGGTCGATTTCGCCCTCAAGGATCTCGAGGGGAATACCGTCCGGCTCAGCGATTACCTCGGCAAGAACGTCGTCCTGATCGATTTCTGGGCCACGTGGTGCGTCCCCTGCTGCAAGGAGCTGCCCCATTTCCAGCGATTTTACGACGCGTACAAGGACAAGGGATTGGTCATCCTGGCCATTTCCGAGGACGGCCCCGAGACCGTGGCGCTGATCAAGCCTTACATCAAGCGCTATAACTACACGTTCCCCGTCCTGCTCGATACGGACTCCAAGGTCCTGGCGCTCTACGATCCGAGCGTCGTGCTGCCCTTGACGCTCCTCATCGACCGTTCCGGCAATACCGCCAAGGTCCACCAGGGGTACAGCCTCGGAGATGAGGTCCTCCTGGAGAAGGAGATCCTCGATCTGCTCGAGCCTCGGGAAGCCGAGGCGAGGCGAAAAATCACCGTGAGCTTCAGCGACGCCCTTCTCTTTCGCCATTTCACCGACCGGGACTATGTCGACCTGATCCGCGGCGGCCGCAAATCTCAGATCCTCGACCAGCTCGACCTCGTCGTGAGCGCGGGGGATTACCTGGCCGGGGCGCGCCTGGATTCCGATCTCGACTTCTCGCCCTGGCAGGCCGACTTCAGCCTGGCCAAGAGGTTCGTCGAGGTCAACAAGAAGCATGTCAACGTCCGTCTCGGCGACTTCTATCACACCGTCGGCCGGGGCCTTTCGTTCAGCCTGCTCAAGACGTTCGCCAAAGAGGGGCTCGAGTACATCATCGACACGACCGTGGACGGCGGGAAGTTCGCCTTCAATTACAAAAGGCTGACGGCGGAGGTCTTCGGGGGCTGGATCGACCGGGAGAAATCGTCCGCGTCGAAGGAGGACAATCCCGTCCGGGATCGCGTCTACGGCGGAAGCCTGGGCTGGGCGTTTCCCGGCTTCGGGGATCTCAAGGTGAATGTCGTCCGGTCCGATCTCGAGCTCGGAACGAGCCTGGGCCATCAGAATGCGACGATGGAAAGCGTAACCCTGGACGTGCCCAACCTCAAGGACCGGGCCCGGCTCTTCGGCGAGTTCATGCTCGCCCAGAAGAAAAAATACTACCAGGAGGACCGGATCCTCGGGCACGGACTGTACCTGGAATCGAGCTTTTTCCTGAACGCCCTGACCCTGCTCTTCGAATTCAAGGATTACAAGAACCTCGATTTCGAATACAACCGGCCTCCGCTCCTGGAGAGCGAGCAGCTCCCGGTCCTGGCCAGCCAGTTCGCCAACATCTCCAAGGATATCACCGGAGCGTCGCTGCGGGCCGATTACAACTTTCCGAAGATATCGGCGCTCCTCTTCGCGAAGGCGACCTATCAGGACGACCGCCCGGGCCACGCCGCCCGCAAGATCGCCCATGTCTTTTCGGGGCTGGAGAAGAGATTCGGGGAAACGGGATGGCTGACCGTTCTCGCCGGGTACCGGCGGGAGAATTCAACTTCCCTGGTTTTTTATTATTCGGCCGGATCGACCTTCCACTACCAGGGCAACGTCAACCTGCCGATGACGAAAAAGCTGAGCCTCGAATTCGACTTGGAGGCCAAGAGCTTCCGGGGCTCCGTGGCGTTCGGGGCCAAATACCTGAACTATGCCGAGCGCCGCTCCTACCTCTCGCTGCACTACGCGTCGCTCTGGAACGTGACGCTGATTTACGACTACACGACGGATCCGGAGATCCTGACGTACAAGGATAAAAAGGACTGGATCGGGGCGCAGCTCGAAATCAAGTTCTCGCAGGGAAGCTTCCTCCGGATCTACTACGGTTCGAACAAGGGCGGAGTCAAATGCGCCGGCGGCGTCTGCAAGTTCTTCCCGCCGTTCGAGGGGTTCCGGATCGACTCGAACCTGAGGTTCTAGCTCCGCCCCCGGCTTTAGAGGTATTTCTTAAGCATCTCCTCGACTTCGCTCTGCTTCCACCCTTCGCCCTTGTAGCGGATCGTCATATTCCGGTCCATGACGTGCGGAAGCGGGATGTCGGCCTTCCGGTAGATGTTGTAGATCGCCTTCGTATTGTCGTCCAGGACGGGGAAGGTCAGCCCGTACGTCGAGGCCCAGACGGAAGGACTTCCTTCGATGACGATGAGGATGTAAATGAAGCCCCTGTCCCTGTATTTCTGGTAAAAGGCCTCGGCCGTCTGGGCTTTTTCCCGGCACGGCGTGCACCAATCGGCGGTGAAATCCATGAGGACGACGTTCCCGTGGTAATTGAACAGGGTGACGGGATTCCCGTTCTGGTCTCTCGCGATGAAATTCGTCGCGATCCGGTCAACTTCCGATCCGAAGTTGGGCGCCACCGTTTGGAAGGCCAGGTTGGTGACGCTCACGCCGTTGACTTCGGCGTTCGAGGGGAAAAAGGCGGCGCCCGGGCTCGAGGGCGTGACGATGTAGCTGCCCTTGGCGATCTTGGAGAAGCTGAACCGGCCGTCGGCTCCGGTCTGGGTCTGCCTCGAGCCGCCCCAGGACAGGTAGACCGTCACGCCGGCCATCGGCGTGCCGTTCTGGGTGAGGACGCCGATGATGTCGATGGTCAGGTTCGTGTCGGGTCCGTTGGGCGAGCCTTTCTTACAGGCCGACGGAACGAGCGTCAGCAGCGCCGCCAGGGCGAGAGCGATCGGCGTCCTGAGCTTCATGCGGGCCTCCTTTCCTCGTCGGTCGACGACGCGATCGCCGCTCCGCGGAATTTTTTCCTCGACGGGCGGTTGAAGAACGGGAAATCATAGGCCACGGCGCCGCGGGGGCAGGCCTCGACGCATTTCAAGCAGCGGATGCATTCCGGGCTGTTGGGGGATTCGTGGACTTTGATTTGGACGGGGCAATCCTTGGAACACGCGTCGCACGTCTTGCACTTCTCCTCGTCGACGACGAGGCGGAACAGGCTCGCTCTGTTGAAGAGGCCGAGGATGGCTCCCAAGGGGCAGGTCGTTCGGCAAAACGGCCGGTAGCTGAAGATCATCCAGGCCAGGAAGAAGAGGAGGACCCCGACCTTCCAGAAGAACATGAATCCGATCTGGCTTCTGAGGCCGGGATTGAGGATGACGAGGGGAATCCCGGCTTCGAGCGTCCCGGCCGGACAGATCCAGGCGCAGAACCAGGTTTTTCCCATCCCGTATTCGTCCAGGAGGAAAAGCGGCAGGGCGAAGACCATCAGGGCTAGAACGATATATTTCCCCCAATTCAGGAATTTCGGGATCGAAAGCTTGGGAGAGGGGATTTTGTGGAAGAGGTCCTGGATGAATCCGAAGGGACAGAGCCAGCCGCAGGGGAACCGCCCCAGGAGGCTGCCGACGAGGCCCAAGCTGCCGATGACGTAAAGCCCGAGCTGATACTGGGGGAGGGACAGATTGAACTTGAGCGTCGCCATGAAATTCTGGATCGACCCGATCGGACAGGCTCCGAGCGCCGAGGGACACGAATAGCAGTTGAGGACGGGAACGCAGACGCCCTTGATTTTTCCCTGGTAGATCTTGCCCCTGATGAGAGTCGGGATGTACGCGTTGACCGCCAGGGCGCTGAGCCCCTGCGTCCAGCGGCGCTTGATGTGGATGGGCATGCTTTCCCGGCGTCAGCCGATGCCGATGCAGCTGAGGCAGACGGTGACGGCTTTCTCGAAAACGGAACCGAACTCTCCCTGCGTCAGTCCGACGAGGACGAGCGCCGCGGAGACCGCAAAAAGAACGACCGCCCACGCGCGCCTTTTCACTTATTATCCTCCGCGATCAAACCGGCCACCGTCTTTTCGAGATCGGCGAAATGCTCCACTTTAAAGCCCATGTGGACGTGCCGGATCCGGCCCTTTGTGTCGATCAGGTAGACGACGGGGATTTCCTGGGCGTCATATTTTTCGCCCATGTCCTGGGCCGTGCGGAGCAGCTTCGGGTCGCTCAATCCGGGAACGGGATCGGCCAGCATCGCGTAGGTGAATTTGAGCTTCTGGAAAAAGGGCTTGACCACGGCCGAGCCGCGGAGGTCGAGGGCGATTCCGAACAGGCTCAGGCCGCCCGAATCCCGGTCGTCCCGCGCCCGATAGGTGTCGTGGAGCTTCTGCATGTAGGGCATCCCCGTGCGGCAGGGAAGGCACCATGTGGCCCAGAAATCCAGGAGGACGGCCGAGGGATGGCTTGTTTTTCTCTCCGTTTTGCCCGCCGCCGTCGTCTCGACGATCAGCGTCAGGCGTCCGGCGTCCATCGTCACGATGATGTTCCGGCCGTCGACGGCCCGGAGGGCAAAAGGAAGGAAGGGATCGCCCGTTTTCAGAACGGCCGCCGCGGGGAGCGCCGAGGCCGTGATGAGGAATACGGCGCACAGGGCTTTTGTCCGCGTCTTCATCATTCCTCCTTTCCGGGATCCGGGGATCATCAAAAGGCGAAGCCCAGGCTCAGACCTCCTCGAATCCCTCCCAGGTCCGCGCTCACGCCCGACGAGCTGACCTTGCACGTGCTGTAGCTCCCCTGGACGTCGAAGATCACGGTCTTTCCCGCGTAGAGGCGAAGTCCCGCCTGGACGACATACCCGATGTCTTTTCGATCGACGCTGCCCATATCGTTTTTTTCGTGAGAAAGAAAGTAGCCGACTCCGGCCGCGAGGTAAGGGCTCGTCCGCGAGGGAAAAAAGTCGTATCTCAGGCCGCCGGCCAGGGGAATCAGGCGGAATTCCGTCTGTTCCCTGGTGAACGTCGTCCGGCCCTTCTTTTGGAAGAAATCCCCTTCGGCCCACAGGGAGAAGCCTTTCCACAAGCGGACGGTCAGGACCGCCCCGTAGCTCGTGCCGCCTCCGTAGACCTCTTTGAAGACTCCGTCTGAAGGATGGAAGTACGAGGCTCGAACTTGAATGGAGGCCGTTTCGCCGAAAGCGATGCCGGCAGGCGCCAGGAGGATCGTCAGGGCCAGGATTTTGGCTTTCGTCGTCATTTTCCCGCCCGCTCCCTTCACTTCACCGTCACCGTCGCGGCCGGCCCTTCCCGGCCTTCGCTGTTCACGGCGGCGACGGCATAGGCGTATTCTCTGTCCTTCTCGACGTTTTTGTGGACATACTCCTTCGCCTCGGGCGCGAGCTCCGCGAGGAGGGTCCAGGCGCCGTCCTGATGAAGGTAGAGCCTGTTTTTGACGATGTCCGCGTTGTTCGCGTCGTTTTGCCAGGTCAGTTGGATGTGATATTGGGCGAGAAGGAGGGAACGGTTCTGTTTCTTCGTCGCCGCGAAATTTTGCGGCGGGTAGATGATCCGCCGGAAGTCGGCTCTGACCGATTTGTTGCCGGTCATAATCAGCGAGAGAGGATTGGCCGTGCCGGACGCGTCTCCGCTCCAGCCGCTGAACTCGAAATAGGCGCTGGGCGAGGCGGTGATGGAGACCGACGCGTTCGCGGCATGGAGGTAAGTTCCCGGGGCCGGGAGCGTCGTTCCCCCGGCGCTCGCGCTGATGATCAAAGAGTAAAGGTCCAACAGGCTGTTTTTAAAAACCCCTCCGCCGTTGGTCGCCGCGTAGAGAATTTTGTTCCCGGGGTTCATGGCGAGGCCGAGGACGTCTCTCGTCGTCAGCCCGGCGTTGAACTCGATCCAGGAATCGCCCCGATTGTTGCTGAAATAGATCCCGTCGCTGCCGCCGGCGTAGATCTCATTCGGCGCCGCGGGATTGATGATGAGGCTTTTCGCGTCCCTTGCGGAGATCCGCGACCATGACATCCCCCCGTCCTCGCTCCGATAGATTCCCGCCGAGGTCTCGACATATACGCGAAGGGGAGAGGCCGGATCCAGGGCGATATCGCGAACCGTTCCCGATACATTTCCCGTGATCTCCGTCCAACCGGATCCTCCGTTTATGCTTTTGAAGAGGATGGGTTTGGAGTTTTTTCTTCCGCCGACGTAAATCACGTTATCGTTCGCCGGATCCACGGTTACCGCGAGTCCGTCGGCGTCCGGCGCTGACGTCAGGTCGTATTTCGACCACGTCGCACCGCCGTCCAGAGATTTCTGGAAGTTCATGACATATCCCGCTGCTCGCTGGGTCCGATCCGGCTCCCGTTCCCGAGACGCCGTGTACGTTGAGCCGACGGCGAAGATGTGAGCGGGATTTCTCTCGTTGATGATCAGGTCATTCAAAAAGCCCGAAAGAAGGGGGTTCCAGTTATTGCCGCCATCTACAGACCTGTAGATGTCATCGCCCCCTCAGCCCCCGGCTAAAATATAGATATCGTTCGGATTATTCGGATGGACCGCGATCTTTTCGACCGCGTCGCAGCTGTAGAAATCCGGACACCTCTGCCATGTCGAGCCGTAGTCCGTGCTTTTGAAAAAGCCGTTGGTTCTGGCTTCGGCATAAAGCACGTTCGGGGTGCTGCCGGCGATGGCGAGAGAGGCGATTTGGGTGGCCCTCATTCCAGAATGGCTCTCCCACCAGTTCACCGCGCCGTCCCGGCTTTTGAATATGCCGGCCGAGGACGCGTAAAAGATGTCGCCCGAAGCTCCGGAAGAGGCGCGGTAGGGTCTCCCCATGCGGAGGAGGCGAGTGCACGTTCCCGCCAGAACGCTGGTATATTGCGTCCAGTTGACCCCCCCGTCCGAACTTCTGTAGCAGGCCTTCGCGTAGCCGGCGTAGAGAACGTTGGGATTGACCGGGTCGATGGCCAGGGCATAGCCGTAAACATAGCCGGTATTCGGGCTCCAATTCTGTCCGCCGTCCGAGCTTCTGTAGATCTTGCCGAAAGCCGCGACATAGACTTTGGCCGGATTGGTCGGGTCGACGGCGACGGCGTAAGGCGTGGCATTGATCGAGCCGGTGACATCCTGCCAGCTCGTTCCTCCATTTGTTGTTTTGAAAATTTTGTAGTAGACCGCCGCGGTGGAAAGCCCCGGATCGGCCGAGGGCGTGGAATAATAGCCGCACGCATAGACGATATCCGCGTTGAGCGGACTGACCGTCAGGTCATAGAAGCCGGCACTCGACTGGAACGGAGTGAGCGCCATCGACGACCAGCTGTCTCCCGCATTCGTGGATTTAAAGACGGCCATGGAATACTTGCCGTTTTCATAAAGATATCCGCCCGCATAAAGGATACTGGCGTTGGCCGGACTCACACCGAGCCTTCCTAGATATCCGTTGCCGCCCGCGCCAAAATTGACCTTGGTCCAGGTCGAGCCGTGATTCGATGTTTTGTAGATGCCGTTTCCCGCAAGAGCGTAAAGGATGTTCGGGTTGGATGGATGGAAATCGATATCGTAGAGAGAGTCGCCGATGAATCCGGTTTTTTCCCAGCTCTGGCCCGAATTCCAGGAGCGGAAAATTTGCGCCGGGTATGTATTGTCGACGGCGAATATCTCATCGTTGTTCTGCGGGTTGACGGCCAGGCCCGAGATATACCCGCCGTCCGGTCCGACGGCCTCCCAGACATTCGCCGCCGCCGGCTGAGGCGGCTCTCCGCTCTGATTCATGATGATGGAAAGAACGACGACCGCGTTGAGAATGCCGATCCTCAAAGATCGTTTCATTGGCCCTCCCCTTTGGTGAAGTTTCACTTTTCCTTCGAATAAATCCATATTATTGGAGGAATTTTCATTTGTCAACTTGCGGTTATTGACAAAAAGCCCCCTTTCTTCTTTCTTATTAGCCGAGTACGGCATCCTCATAGACCTGGAGGGTTTTTCGCGCCGCGGAGTCCCAAGAAAATAATCCCGCCCTCGATCGTCCTTTTTTCCGGCATTCCTCCCGGAGGCCGGGTTCCGTCGCCATCCGGATGAGCGCCCCGGCGATGTCTTCCTCGCTGAGGGGATCCACCAATATCCCGGCGTCGCTGATGATCTCCGGAAGGGACGTGGCGTTGGAGGCGATGGACGGGACGCCGGCGGCCATGGCTTCGAGGAGGGGCAGTCCTCCGCCCTCGAAGAGCGAAGGATAGATGAAAATGTCGGCTTTTCTGTAAAGGGCCGGAAGTTCCGCGTCGGGGACATATCCCGTCAGGACGATATCCCGGCGGATATTTTGAATGGCGGCGAGCGTTTGGGTGGTCTCGAAATCCTCCTTGCCCACGATCACCAGCTGGTGGGGAAGGCCGGCCTCGGCTTTCATCCGTTCGAACGCCCGGGCCAGGGAGACGAGATTTTTTCTCGGATTTAAGCGGCCGACGCAGAGTACATAGGGAGGGTGGAGGCCGTGCGCCGCTATAACTGCGTCGTCGCGGCCGTCATCGCCCCGGCTGAATTCCGGCGAGACTCCATAAGGAATAATTTTGATCTTCCGCGGATCCAGGCCGTAGGAACCGACGATGTCGTCATGAGAATAGCGGGATCCGGTGATGACGCGGGCGGCTTTGCGGGCCGTCCGGCGGACGAACACTTTGGACCGCCGGACGAAGAATTTCGAGAACGTTTCGGGAACATGGAGAAAGGCCAGGTCGTGGATGGTGGCCACGAGCTTTCCCCGGAGGAAAGGCGGCGCGATGTATTGGACATGAAGAACGTCCAGCTTGTCCCGAACCGTGGCGCGCGCGAGAAAAACGGGGATACGAATGAGCGCTTGGCTCACCGGGATCTCCCGGAGCCGGATGTTGGGCCGGCGGGGAATCTCGCCGTAAAAGGGGTGATCCAAGTCGGTCGCGTAGAGGGTGAAATGATGCGGCGGATCGAGGGCGAACAGCGCTTTCATGGTCTGGCGGATGTATGTGCAGTTGCCCGAGCCGTCCGCCTCGGCGGCGTGGACGTCGATCCCGATATTCATGCGATTAGAAGGCGCCGTGACCCGACGCGGTGACCTTCACCGTCTTCATCAGGATGAGCAGGTCCATCCACAGCGACCAGTTGCGGATGTAGTATTCGTCGAGCCTCAGCCGTTCCTCGAAGGGCACCAGCGACCGCCCGCTGGTCTGCCACAGGCCCGTGACGCCGGGCTTGACCTGGAAGAGGATGGACTTCATCTGCTTCACTTCCTCGAGCTCTTCGTGAAGATAAGGCCGGGGGCCGACGAGGCTCATCTCCCCGAGGAGGACGTTGAGGACCTGGGGCAGCTCGTCCAGGCTGAATTTGCGGAGAAAGGCGCCGACCCTCGTGACGCGCGGGTCCGACGTTTTCAACTTTTTGAAGGTTGTCCATCCCTCGCGGGCGTCCGGGTTCCGCTTCAGGTATTCGTCCAGGCGCAGGTCGGCGTCGATGTGCATCGAGCGGAATTTGATGACCTTGATCAGCTTGCCCCGCTTGCCGTAGCGCTCCTGCCGGAAAAAGGCCGGGCCCCGCGAGTCGAGCCTGATGGCCGCGGCGATGATGAGGAAGACCGGGAGGAGCGGGACGAGGAGGATGACCGACAGGATGAATTCGAAGATCGTCTTCATCAGGATGTTCCAGGGCTTGTGCAGGTTCTTCCGGACGACAAGGGACAGGACCTTGCCGATGTTCTCGATCTCGATGCCGGTCGTGATCAGATCTCCCGTCCGGGGGATATAGCGGATGGTGTCGCTCACGCCGTCCCAGCGCTTGAGGAGGGAAATGAACTGGTCGCCGGGAATGTCGGGGAGGGTGACGATGATGTCCTCGAACCCAGTCCTGTCCTTCCACGTTTCGATCTCGTCGTAGTGGCCGAGGATGGTCACGTTGGAGAACACCAGCCCGATCTTCGAGCGGTCGTCGGTCAGGCAGCCGACGATGTCGTACCCCAGGCTCTTGTTGCGGCGGATCGATTCGATGACGACCGAGGTCCCGTTGGCGGAGCCGATGATGATGACCTTCTTCTTCCAGAGATGAAGGCCGGTCAGCAGGCGCTTGGTCGTGGCCCGGAAGACGGGGAGGACGGCGAGGCTCAAGAGCCAGGCCATGACGATGATCGCCCGGGAGTAGAGGACATAGGATTTCGTGGTGAAAACGGCCACCATGATCAGGGTCGAGGAGATGGTGGAGCTCTTGATCAGGGCCCCGGTTTCCTCCCACATAGCGTGCCGCTTGGTATAGAGCTTTTCGTAGCTGAAGACGGCGATCCAGAGGAAAAGCAGATAGGCGTGGCTGATATAGATCGACCAGAGCACGGGGCGGGCGAGGAGGGCCGGAAAGAGGAGCGGCAGGACATCCTGCCGGATGAGAAAGGCCATGAGAAAGCAAAGGAGGATGGCGGCGCCGTCGGCCGCCATCAGGGCCAGCAAGCTCAGAATTTTCTTGGCCATCGTCGATATTTTCGCAGATTTAAGCATACATGTCGAGTTAAAGTCAATTCGCCCTCTCGGCCGCTTTGCTCAAGAATCCCAATGCCCTTTGCTTTTTTAAAAATAGCGCGAAATGCCGGCTCTGTCAAGCAGGGTGTTCGCCGGCCCCTCCGAAGATTCTTATTTTATGCCGAATTTCGGCTTGATAATGATCCGGATCGGGATCCTCGCCGTGACGCCGAATGCTTCGTCTTTGATGAAAACGAGGTCATAGATCCCCACGAAGGCCGGCCCAGGGAGCCAGGAGAAGGTCCCCGCATGACTATTCAGGGTTGAGCCGATGGGCAAAGGACGAAGCATCCCGCCGGCAATCATATACCCCTGGAGGCTCAAGGGCTTGCCCAGGTCGATTTCGAGCCGTTCGACTTCCCTGATCTCGATGCGGATGATCCCGTGATCGTCGGGGGCAAGGCTGATTGGGTCGGCTGTCAGATCGAAGCCCGTTTTTACTCTGAGCGGAGCATAAGAGAGCGGGATGTCGAGGATGTCCGCGGGGGAAGGCCATGGGGCAGTTTGGGAGGTTGAGATCCCTCGCATGGCGCGGAACGACTCTTCGAGCCGTTTTCCGGCGGCCGTCCCCGAGTTGACGATGCTGAAGTACCTGGCTCCGATGCCCTCCGCGTTCCCGCCGTTGTCAGAAGCCGTCCACCAGATCGTGTGGACGCCGCTGTCGAATATCGTCGTGTCCAGATGATAGTAGCCGACGGGACCGCCCGAATTTTTCAAGCCGGGGAAATTGTCCGCGACGTCCTGGCGGTATTGATCGTAAACCGGATGCCCGAGCTTTATGCCGTCCACCCAGACCCAGATGGTGGATCCGTCCTTGGCCACTTCATTCGGCTGTGGAGTCAATACCCACCCGAAGTTCACGAAATCCAAGCCCGACGCCGTTCCGCCCTGGGCCGGCGTGTCGATCGTGCCGAAGGGCTTGACGGCGTGCGCGTTGTCACAGGCGATCGTCTTTGATCCGAGCAGGAAACCATGCCCTTCCCTGTCCGCGGCGAACGCGTGAAGCCGATAGGTCCCGTTTCCGTTCCCCGGCAGGAAATTCGTCAATAGCATATATCCCCAACCGGCGGCGGAGTTCTGGGGATAGCCGGGATACGCGAGTTCGACATCGGGTCTCGCTCCTTCGACGAACAACGCGTCGCCGATGAAAACATATCCTCCCGGCGGCGCAGGCTCACCGCTCACCGGATCCCTGTAAATTTTGACGTTGTCCACGCCGAGATCGTCCAGCGTCCAGCCGGTGACGGGGATCGCTCCTGAGATACCGCTCGTGCCGTCAAGAGGGGTAGCAAAGTCGCCGAAGGGCAGGGCCGTCGAACCGTCGGAAAAAACCGTCAAAGTCACGGTGATTGTCTGCGGGGAATTGACGGCTTCCGGAGCGCTGACGACAACCGCGCCCATATATGTTCCCGGCGCGAGGCCGGACGCGTTGATGCCGATATCGAACACGCCGCTGCCAGAGCCCAGGGCCGGATCGGCGCTGATCCAGCTTTTATTCTTTGCCGCTGTCCAATTCAAGGACCCGCTCCCGGATTGAGTCACAAGGATCCTTTGCGGCGGGGTGGCGACGCCTCCGGGGATCGCGGCGAAGCTCAGATTCGTCCGGCTTACGAACATCCAAGGCGCGATGAGTTGCAGAGAGAACGCGCCCTTGTTCGTCGCGGCGTAGATCGTCTGCGTATTTTGGGGATCGATGGCCAAGTCCTTGATCGTCAGGTCCGTCAGGCCATTATTGATCGCGTACCAATTCCGGCCGCCGTCGGTTGTCCGGAAAACGCCGCCTTCCGTTCCAGCATAAATCGTGGAGGTCCAGACCGGGTCCATGGCCAGACAAAGAATATTCAGATTTCCCAGGCCCTTATTCATGGAAGCCCAGGTCTCGCCGCCGTTGGTGGTCTTGAAGACGCCGCCTCCCGCCGTCCCCGCGTATACGACATCCGTCCTTTGCGGGTCGGCTATGAGCGCGCTGACGAAGTGTTGGGAATCCGGGATGCTTGTCGCTTGCCAGGTCGCGCCGCCGTCAAGGCTTTTAAAGAACAGAGGAAAGACCTCCTGTCCCGGATACGTCTGTTGCGTATATCCACTGGCATAGAGGGTGGAGGGAGTCCGGGGATCGACGGCGAGATGACTGATCCCGGCGCCGGCGGGGCAGCCTTGCCCCGTCCATGTCGCTCCGCCGTCCAGCGATTTCTGGAACAAAGGAGAATACAAGCGAAATCCATAATAATATCCGAGGAGATAGATGGTCGCGCCGTTGACAGGGTCCAGCACGATCTCCTGTGGAATCGCCGTCCAATAGTCCGGAGCG
>JAPKZI010000062.1 GCA_026393865.1 Candidatus Aminicenantota bacterium | reverse complement strand
ACAATTTCTTGCAGATTTTGAGCGTGACCGCGTTCGAGAAAGTCCCATTGAATCAACTGCTTACGTTTTCGGACGATCATGATTCGATGGCCGATGACTGTAACCAATTACCTTTGTTCAACTTATGATTAGACAGCCATGATAATAAACCACATGTTCGTCCCAGGAGGTCCATTATGAAGCCATCCCGTTATTTTTTGTTCGCTGGGCTTTGTCTCGTGATCCTTTCGATCACCGGCCTGCCGGCGTTCGCTCAGAAGCCCTTCACCATCGAGCAGATCCTGAGCTACCCGTTCTCCTACGAGCTGGCTTCGGCGAAGAAGGCCGACCGCATCGCCTGGTTCGAGTTCGAGCAGGGGCGGAGGAACGTCTTCACCGCCGCGGCCCCCGATTTCAAGCCCGTCCGGTTGACGGACTTCATGGAGGACGACGGGATCGATCTGACCAATCTCGAGATCTCGGACGACGGCGCGGTCATCGTCTTCGTCCGCGGCCATGACCCCAACCGGCAGGGCTGGGTGGCCAATCCCTCCCAGCTTCCCGACGGCGGCGAACAGGCCATCTGGGCCGTTCGGCCGGCCGAAGCGAAACCATTTCGGCTGGCGGCCGGCTCTCGTCCCGCCTTATCGCCCGACGGTCAGTGGGTGATGTGGATCAAGGACGGCCAGGTCTACGGGATTCCTGTTCCGCAGGCCGGATTGTCGCGGTCCGAATCCGAGGAGGAAGATCTCAAGCCGCTTTTCCGAACCTGGGGCGCCAACAACAGCGCCTGCTGGTCCCCCGACGGCCGGAAGATCGCCTTCGTCAGCGACCGGCAGGACCACAGCTTCATCGGCGTCTATGATCTGGCCGGCCGGAAGATCACGTATTTGGCCCCCTCGGTCGACCGGGACTCCAGTCCCACCTGGTCCGGCGACGGCAAGAGGATCGCCTTCATTCGTCGGCCGGGTTCGGCCTTCGCTCAGATTATCGCGCAAGCTCAGCAGGCCCAAGGGACGCCGAGACAATCGCCCATCCGGGACGGGCTGCCTCAGCAACAACAGCAGGCTCAAACCGGCCGGGGTATCGCCTGGGGGGGAGACAATCTCGTTTTCCTCGTGGAGCGGAAGAATTGGCGGCATTATTATTCCGTGCCGACGGCGGGAGGCGTGGATTTCGCGCCTGTCGAACTCACGCCGGGCGACGGAGAAGCGGAATATATCGGCTTTTCGGCCGACGGCAAGACCCTCTATTTCACCTCCAACGCCGGAGACATCGATCACCGCGACCTATGGAAGTCGCCGACCGCGGGCGGAGGTCCCGTCCGGTTGACCAAGGGCGACGGCATCGAAACCGAGGCGGCGCCCTTGGCCTCGGGCCGGAGCGTCGCGGTCTTTTACTCCGACGCGAAGCGGCCCCGCTGCGTGGCCCTGGTCCCGGCGGCGGGCGGCGAGGCCAAGATCATCAATCCCAGGCTCCCTGCCGATTTTCCGCTCGACGCCCAAGTGGTCCCCCAATCGGTCAACCTCAAAGCGGCCGATGGCCTCGAGTTCCATAACCAGCTCTTCGTGCCGAAGGGCGTCAAATCGGGCGAGAGGCGACCGGCCATCCTCTTCACCCACGGCGGACCGGGACGGCAGATGCTGCTGGGATATCATTATATGTTCTTCTACCACATGGCTTACGCCATGAACCAGTATTTCGCCAATAGGGGCTATGTCGTCATCTCGGTGAACTACCGCTCGGGCATCGGCTACGGCCGCGATTTCCGGATGGCCCCCAACCGCGGCGCGCAGGGCTCGTCCGAGTATCAGGACGTCTACGCGGCGGCCAAGTATCTCCAGTCCCGACCCGACGTGGATCCCAACCGCATCGGGCTGTACGGATTGTCTTACGGCGGGCTGTTGACGGCCATGGGATTGTCGCGCAATTCCGACATCTTCAAGGCCGGCGTGGACATCGCCGGCGTGCATCTCTGGGGGAATTCCCTGGACACCAACGGCACGGCCTTCAAGGCCTCGTCCGTGGCGACGATCGATCAATGGAAGTCTCCCGTCCTCCTCGTCCAGGGCGATGACGACCGCAACGTCGCCTTCTCCCAGACGACCGGGCTCGTCCAGCTCCTCCGGGCCCGCAACATTCCTCACGAGCTGATCGTCTTCCCCGACGAAGTGCACGATTTCCTGGTTTTTAAAAAATGGGTCCTGACCTTCACCGCCGCCGACGACTTTTTCAACCGGTTCCTGCGGAAATAGGGGAGGCCCGGGGAAAGACTACTCTTTTTGTCGAGATTCTTTTATAATGGTCCGCATGTGCAAGAAAACAATCATCTCTCTGGTTCTGGTTCTGGGGGCCGCGGCCTCTCAGGCCGCGCTGGCCCAGGTCTCCGAAAAGAAGCTGGCGACCCTGGGTCCTAATGAGTATATCGTCACCGCCGAATCCGTCCTTTTGGGCGGAAGCGGGGCCAGCTGTGCCGTGGACGATTTCTTCCTGGTGACCCAGACCAACCGGTCGGGCAAATACCAGTTCTTCGTCTACGATAAGTCCGGCCGGAGAGGGCCCTTCGACAAGATGACGGCCGACATGTTGAGGAAAATCGCCGCTGTTGAGACGCTCAAGCCTTATTATGAAGCGGAGTTTTCGAATGAGGGCGTCGAGGTCAATCCCGATCCGAACGATAGGACCAAGCAATATATTGAATGGAACGGGAAAAAGTTCGGGCCTTTCCAGCAGGTGATAGGCCTCTATGTAACGCCCGACAAGGCCAAGCTCTACGCCTTCGCCATTAAGGCCGGCAAGCTCCGCTTCATCGCCTCCGACGGCCGTGATGTTGCCGCCGAAGGGATGCCCGGCGGAGTGATCACCAGCCCCGACGGGACGAGAGCGGTCGGCAAGTGCGTCGGCCACATCACCCCGATCGAGGGCATGCAGCTCGATATGTCCAAGATCGACTTTAGCTCAATGGACGATGTCACCCTCTATGCCATCGACGGCCGGAAGTTCGGCCCGTTCCCAAAGAGCGCCGATTTCGGCGACACGTGGTTCATGGCGGATTCGGGCGATTGGATCTTCACCGTCGGCCGCACGGTTTATTTCAACGGGACGGCTTTGAAGCCCTTCAATGAACGCGTCTCCAAATCGACGTTCTGGATCGATGACGCGGCCCATTACGCCTGGATCGAGAGCGACAAACTGCTCTTCAGCGACGGCGCCTCGTTCCCTTATCCCGTCATGATGAAGTTCGAGAAGAAGGGCGGCAAGACCATCCTGTGCTGGGTGTCGCTGAAGGACAACGGCGATGTGGTGGTCTATTCGCGGCCGCTGTAGACGGCTCGCGGCCGCCGGCCTTCTCGTTTTTATTGCCGGCCTTGCTCCTGCCCGGCCGGCTCGGCAAACCGGCGAAGCCCGGGACTACGCCAAGATCTTCGGCCGGAACTACCGCCAGGCTCTCGATTTTATCCAACAAAATCGCCGGATCGATGAGACGTTCCGCGCCTGCGATATCGATCCCGCCTTCGCCTGGGCCGTCGTCTTTCCCGAAATGATCCGCTGGTCGGCTCTGTCCGACGTGATCGAGACGAGCAATTTGAGAGCCCTTTATGTCCAATTCGGCAAGGGGTATTCCGATTTTTCGGTCGGGCGCTTCCAGATGAAGCCATCCTTCGCCGAGACGCTCGAGAGCGATTTTAACCGGCTGCTCGATCGGAGCGAGAAGGACGAGATCGGGGTGGCCGCCTTCGACATGGCCGACCTCATCGAGAACCGGCGGGCCCGGGTTGAGCGGCTGACCGGCCTCGACGGCCAGGTCCGTTATCTGATCGCGTTCATCCGGGTGATGGAGAGGATCTATGCCCGGGAGACCTGGCCGAGCGTCGAGGACAAGCTTCGTTTTTTCGCCACGGCCTATAACGCGGGCTACCGGAGAGGCGCGGCCGCGCTGAGAAAAGACTCGACCCTCCTTCGTTTTCACACGGGGATCATCTTTTCCAAGCCGGCCTACAGCTACGCCGGAATCGCTCTCGATTTTTTCCGGAAATTTCCCTCTATTTGATCAGTCCCATGAGTTTCCACAGCACCGCCAGGCTTTTCTCCGAGCCGAGGATGAGGTCGTTGGGGAAGCGGCGGAGCGAGACGATCTGGTCGAATATGATCCCGCTCTGATATGAATTGAGCCCCATCCCCGCCAGGTACTGCAGGCGCAGGTTCCGGTCGCGGTTGAGCTCCACGTTCTTCAGCCAGCCGGTCAGGTCGGAAGCCCGGCCGGCATAAGTCGAGAGGACATCCGCGGCGGTTCCCAAGCCCAATTCCCGGATCGAGAGCGCGACGGCCTGGTGGTCGCCGCGGTCCAGCCGCTGTTGGAGCTCGTCCACGTCGATCGGCGTCTCCTTCTCCCGGCCCACCAGGACCACGTCGTAGCCCTGGCCGTTGAAGTCGTTGCTCCAGATTGTCCCCCCGGGGAAAACGTCGAAGAACGTCGCGATCTCGCTCTTCACGGTATCCACGGTGCTCTCGTAAAGAGGCACCCACTGGGCGATGACTCCCCCCGGATTCAGGCGCCGCTTGACCATCTCGTAGTATTCCTTTGTATAGAGCGAAGCCGAGCCCTTGATCCAAGGATGGATCGGGTCCGAGGTGATGACGTCGAATTTTTCTTTAGTCGTCAGGACGAAATGGCGGGCGTCGTCGTAGACCACCTGGACACGGGGATCGTCCAGCACCTCGTAGTTCTCCTGGCCGAAAAAGCGGGCCACGACCTTCGGGATGAGCGGCTCGATCTCGCAGATGACGATCCTCTCCACGTTGGGATAGAGGACGAACGTGCCGGAAGTGATGCCCGCTCCGCAGCCCACGACCAAGACCGACTTGGGCTTGGGATGGATGAGCGCCGGAATGTGTCCCAGCATCCGCTCCATTCTCATGTCCTGAGCCGAGCTCGACGCCTCGACCCGGCCGCTGACGTGGAAATTCCGAACGCCGCCCTCGAGCTCGGTGACGGCCACGGACGAGTTCATGCCTTCGCCGAAGTAGAGGAGGTTGGATTTTTCCGTCCGTGTCGGAAGGTAGCGGCCGAAGGCGATCAGTTCCCAGGGGACGGCGGGCGTGCTCAGGACAAGGAAGACGCCGAGGATGACCGCGCCCGAGAGCGAGGCCAGGCCTCCGATCCTAATGCCCGAATTGGGATGAGCGCCTCCGGGCCTGGCGCCGGCGGGGATCTTATTGACGATCGGCGCTAAGGCTAAAAGCGCGGCCGCGGCGGACAAGCCGATCAGCACCCGCTGCGACTGGTGCGTGCCGATAGTCGGGATGAGGACCAGACTGAAAACGATCGAGCCGATGATCGCCCCGATGGTGTTGGCGGCATAGACCCGGCCGACCAGCCGTCCGCCGTCCTGTCCTGGGGTCGCGGCGGCGGCCAAGGCCAAGGGGAAACTCGCCCCCCAGAGAACGGCCGCCGGCAGGATGGCCCACAGGCAGCGGACGAGGTCGAACTGGAAGCTGAGCCAAGGGCTCTTAGTCAAGGCGGGATTGACGGGCCAGAAGGGAAGGGACTTGGCGATCATATAGGCGGTCCAGGCGATCCCGCCGGCCAGCAGGAGCTGGCAGATCCCAAGGGCGAGCCGCGGCGAAAATTTCCGTCGTGACAGGAACGATCCCGCGCCGCTGCCGATCCCCAATCCGGCCAGGAAGACGGCCAGGATGATGGAAAACGTGTAAACCGTCGCGCCCATCATAAGCGACAGCAGCCGCGTCCAGACCACCTCGGCGCCCAACGCGCACAGACCCGAAGCGGCGATCGTCACATAGATCGGCCAGGTCCCCGGGGTTTTGATCGCGGTCGCCTGCGCGTCGGTCCGGGACTGATGAGCCGTCCTTTTGGCCAAGATAACGCTGATCAGGGCCACCGCCCCGTTGATCGCCGCGGCGACGAACGTGGCCGTGGTCATGTCATGGACTCTCAGTAGATAGAAGCCGGCCAGCAGGCAGCCGAGCACCGCGCCGGCCGTATTCCCGCCGTAAAGAAATCCCATCCACGATACGCCTTGCGGAGTCGTTTCCAGCCAGCGGGCAAGGGCCGGGAGCGTCGAGCCCATGAGAATCGTGGGCGGCAGCAGGCACAGGGCGCTGACCAGTCCGCGCAGGAGGATTCCCAAGAAGCCGTGCCCCGCGTTCGCTGTGTAGAGCCGGACCACGACCGGCATGACGGTCAGGACGGCGATCCCGACGAGCCCGATCCCGAGCTCAAGCGCCGCGTAAACGCGGAAGGGATGCCGCCGCGCCGAGATCAGGCGCGGAAGGGCGAGGCTGCCCAGACACATGCCTCCCATGTAAGTCCCGAGCAGGACGGCCATGGAGACCGCGGTCGAGCCGATCACCAATTGGAGGAGCTGAAGCCAGACCACTTCGTAGATCAGCGCGGCGCAGCCGCTGGCGGCAAACAACAGCAGAAGGACGGGCAGATAGCGGCGCGGCGCGGGAAGGCTCGCGGCCGGATTCGGGTTCATCTCGATCGGGGTGGGATCGTCAGGCATGAGGTTTTCTTCTTTCCCGCGGATTCACGGCGTCATTCCGGCCGAGTTTCTTCGGGTCGAGGACGACATGTTTCATCCGGAGGCGCTTCCAGGTATAGGTGACGTGGACGAGGCCGTCGTTCGTTTGGATCACGGCGGGATAGGAGAACTCTCCCGGGCCGCTTTCCAGGACGAGTTCGGACCTCCAAGTCCGGCCGTCGGAGGAGACGGCCACGTTCAGTGGACTGCGGCCCGATTTGGAATCATTGTAGACGAGGAGGTGCCGGCCGTCGGCGAGCGTCACGGCGTCAATGCCGGAATTCGGGTTGGGCAAACCGGTCGAGGTCATCGGGCCCCACGTTTTGCCTCCATCGCCCGACCAGATCTGGAAAATGACCATTTGGCGCGTGCGGCCGAGCGCCTGGATCAAGCCGCCCGCGTGGATCAGAAGGCTCGGTTGGATGGCCCCGAATTCCCGGCCGTCGTTGACGGGTGGCGTCGTCTGCCAGGTCCGGCCCAGATCGTCCGTGCGTTCGAAATGGACGCGCCAGCCATCCTGCTCGGTGCTCGACGGGCAGAGGAGACTTCCGTCGGCCAGCTGGACCGGTTTATTTTTGACTGGGCCGAGGATGCCTTGGGGCAAGCGCCGAGCCGCGGACCAGGTCCGGCCGCCATCGTCGGACGTCTTTATAACTCCCCACCACGCGCTCGGGCTGGGCCCGGCTTTGTAAAAGAGCATGAGCGGCCCGGTTTTCGGTTGGAATAGGACCGGGTTCCAACACGGATAGCGGAGAGACGGCGATTCGATACCGTCGGCGACCTCGACCGGCATGCCCCAGCGGCCTCCTTCGAAGCGGGCCGTCCAGATGCCGACATCGGGCTGCCCTTCGCGGGTCCCGGCGAACCACGCGGCGATCAGACAGCCGCGGGATTCGGCGATGGTCGACGCATGGCATTGAGCGAAGGGCGCCGATTCGAAGATGAATTCGCTTTTCACCGGGATCGTCGAGGCGAATGGGCCGAGCCTGCCGAGAAGCATGAAAGGGCTGACCATCATCCATGAAAACATGAAGAATTTTTTCAAGAGATCCTTGCCGGCCCCATCGATCAAAAGTAGATCTTGAGGCCGGCTGAGGCGGTGACCCCGGACAGGCGGATGTCGGCTTTCCGGGCGTTGGAGATGAACTCGCCCGTCGGTCCGTTATTGTCGAAAAAGTCCAGGAGAGAATATTTGCCGGCCGGGGCGTAATCATAAGACCAGGCATAGTACTCGGCGCTGCTGCTGTTGATCGTGCCGGTCGCGGATGTCCCCAGAACCGCCCAGTTGCCCATGAGGTTCGTAGCCTTGCCGTACCGGTAGCAGCCGTCGACGATCAGAGCGACGCCGTTCATGAGGTCATAACTCAGGCCTAATCCCGCCTGGAATCCGAACGATGTCTGGCTGGCGGTATAGGTGACGGTCTGGCTGACCGTGTCGATGGACATTGTCGAAGGATTCTCGAAGCTGAATTGGACGACCTGGAAGAGCGGACCGGCGTACAGGTCGAGCTTCGCTTTGGAGGCGAGCCGGGTGAAATAGTGGAGGTTGATGTAGAGCGGAATGACCGAAAGCTTGGGCTTGAAGGTGGACGTAAAATTGAACGGCGCATCCGCCAGCACGCCTTGGCTTGTCACGGCGCTTTCGTTCCCCAGGCTATAATAGCCGCCGCCGAAGCCGACGGCCCAATGGGATCTCGTGTGGACGATGATCTCGCCGAGAAGATTCAAGCCGCCGGTGAGCTCCTTATAGGCGCCCGACATCGTCGTCGTCGTATCCCGGATATATTGGTTCCGGCCGGCGACGCCTTTGTTATAATCGTCCCCGTTGATCCAGGTCAAACCCCCCGTCAGTTTGAACGAAATGAGCTGGGGGTAGGCGGCGGCCGCGGCGATGAACAGGATCGATAGGAATAGAACGACTTTTCTCATAATGCTCCTCGCTTTTAAGCTAACATTCTTAAATAGTTATATGAGGAAAGTCAAGGAATCTTCGGGCGGCCGGATGCGCCGCCGGTCATAGCGTATCAACGATGATCGAGCGCTTCTGTGTCCGTTCCTTCAAGGTCTAAAGTTCCCTTGGGCCGGAGGATGAAAATGCTGTCCTTCTCGAGGAATGTTTCGATGCGGACGAGCTCGAAGCCGGCTTCCCCGGCCTCCCTTTCCATTTTCTCTTTTGAAGTATATTCACTAGAAGGGTTGCCCCGATCTTTCTCCGGATCCGGATCGATGACGATGACCGTGGCCCCGGGCTTCAGCGAGGGAATGAGGTTCTTGAGCAGGGCGACCGGCTCCGATAAATGATGATAGGTCAAGACCATGAAGACCATGTCCAGGGAGGCTTTGGGAAAGAGGGGATCGGACACCTCTCCGGCGATGACCTCGACGTTCTTGAGGCCCGACTTGGCGCAGCGTTCTCTCAGGTGATCGAGACTGCCCCTGTCGATATCCTCGGCGTAGATCTTTCCGGTCGGGCCGACCTTGGCCGCGAGCAGCACGGTGAACCGGCCGCGGCCGGCGCCGACTTCGCCGATGACCATCCCCGGCTCGACGCCGACGGCGGCCATGACCTTGTCGGGCGGTTGGCGCCGGTTCGTGCTCCATTCCCCGGGTTCCTCGAGGCCGATCTGGCAGGCCGCGAAGGACTGGAGGAAGACAAGCGCGAACAGAAGGAGGAAAGCCGGCTTGTTTCGAAGCATCGCGGTCTTTTTTTCCTTTTTAAGAGAAGGAAGTATTATGCCATCCTTCATTCGTGATTGACAAGCTTCGCCCCGGATTTTATAGTGAAGCGGTGGTTCAATCCCGGACATTAGAGGAAGGGAGGTCCAACCGACCATGGCACGATGCTTATTCACTCCGCGCTTCCGCCGGGTCGCCCTGGCGGTTTCCCTATGGCTGATCCTATCGGCCTCGCTCGTTCCGGCCGCGTCGCTGCCGACGGCCAAGCCGGCCGAGGTCGGTTTCTCCGCCGAGCGGCTCGATCGGTTGTCCCGAATCATGCAGGAGTATGTCGATCAGGGCAAGGTCGCCGGCCTGGTGGCCCTCGTCGCCCGCAAAGGACGGGTCGCTTATCTCAAGCCCTTCGGCAAGCTCGACCTTGAGCGGGGGACGCCCATGCCGGCGAACGGCATCTTCCGGATCGCCTCGCAGACGAAAGCGGTGACGAGCGTCGCGGTCATGATCCTGCAGGAGGAAGGACGGATCCTGCTCGACGATCCCGTCGCCAAATACATCCCGGAATTCGCCGTCTCCCGCGTCGCCGTCCCATCGGGGGAAAAGGGAGCCCAGGGTTACGCGACCGTTCCTCTCAAGCGGCCGATCACGATCCGTGATCTTTTGACGCACACCGCGGGGATCTCCTACGGGACCGGTCCGGCGCGCGACGAATACACGAAGGCGGGGATCAGCGGTTGGTTCCTCGCGGACAAGGCCATGCCGATCGGAGACGTGATCAAGAAACTGGCCACGCTGCCCTTCGACTCTCAGCCGGGCGAGAAGTTCATCTACGGCTACAACACGGACATCCTCGGCTATCTGGTGGAATGCGTTTCCGGGATGAACCTGGCCGACTTTATCGCCAAGAAAATCGCCAGCCCGCTGGGCATGGCCGACACCCATTTCTTTCTCCCCGAGGCCAAAATCGGCCGATTTGCGTCCGTTTACGGCGCGGACGAGAAGGGCGGGATCAAGCGGGTCGAGGACGCTCTCGACAATTTCTACGTCAAAGGCCCGCGGATGTGCTACGCCGGAGGCGC
Organism: Candidatus Aminicenantota bacterium; assembly: GCA_026393865.1. GTDB lineage: Bacteria > Acidobacteriota > Aminicenantia > Aminicenantales > UBA4085 > JAPKZI01. The sequence continues at coordinate 16,314 of JAPKZI010000062.1, read as the reverse complement.
GGGTCTGCTCTCGACGGCCGAGGACTACGCCCGTTTCCTCCTCATGCTCCAGAACGGCGGCCAGCTCGACGGCGCCCGCGTCCTCAGCCCCAAGTCCGTGGAACTCATGACGGTCGATCACGCCGGCCCGCTCTATGGATCGCAGGCGTACGGGCTGGGCTTCTGGTTGACGGATCGGCTGGGCCGCAATGGCCAGCCCGGGTCGGTCGGCGCCTTCGGCTGGGGCGGGGCGTATTTCACGACCTACTGGGTCGACCCCGCCGAGCAGATGGTCTGCGTCCTCATGACCCAGCTCATGCCCGCGGGCAACTCCGACCTCCAGAGCAAGTTCCGGACGATGGTCTATCAGGCCGTCGTGGAGTCCTACGAAAGGCGCTAGGTCGCAATCATTGGCAAAGTCATCGGCCGGCACAAACCGAATTCCCCGGAATTCGGTAGGGGCCGGCGAATGATTGACGGCCGTTCCGCACTGACGATATAGTCTTAGAAATGGCGATTCTGATCCCCGACCAGGAGCTGACGTTCCCGGAGTTCGTCCTGCTCAAAGCGTCGGCCGGCTCCGGCAAGACCCATGCTCTGTCCCTTCGCTTCGTCCAGTTCCTCCTCAGCGAAAAGATCAAGGACATCACGCCCAACGACCTCCGCAACATCCTGGCCATCACGTTCACCCGAAACGCGGCAAGAGAAATGAAAACACGGATCCTGGAGTGGTTGAAGGATTGCCGCTTCCAGGACGCCGGCAAGACCCGCGAGATCCTGGAGATCGTCTCGATCCCCGAAGCTCTTCTTCCCGGGAAAGCCGAGACCGTCATCGAAAATATCCTGGCCCATTACACCGATTTTCAGGTGGAGACGATCGACCGTTTCATGGCGACCATCTTCCGGGCGTCCGCGATCGACCTGGGATATTCGCCCGAATTCGAGATCGTCCTCGACAGCGCCGAACTCATCCAATACGCTTTTTCCCGGCATCTGCGCGGAGTGACCTCCGGCTCGAAGGAGGGGAAGATCTTCCGGCGGATCCTGGATCATATATCGTCGAACCTCGCGGAGGAAGCCGCGTTCCCCTGGGACCCGACGGTCCCGATCTCGAAGACACTCGTTTCTCTTTATAAGAAATTGGCCGTCCGGAATCGGGAGCTGGAGGTCAAAAACCACGGGCGGGAGCGGAAGAATCTCCAAGATCGCATCGCCCGGGTCGCCGCCGAAATGCAAGAATTGATCGAGAGATCGGGGCTGGAGCGGAACGGCAAAGGGCATTGTCATTCCAAGATCCTTCCGGCCATCCGGGAGCGCCGCTTCACCGCCCTCATCGGCTGCAGTTTCAAAACGGATCCCGTCAAAAAGCTCCGAACGAAGGCGGACGCGGAGGCTCATCAGCGCATTCTCCTCCGCTGGGAGACGCTGGGGAAACTCGTCGATCGGTACAAAGCCATTTATGCCCGCGATTTCTTCTTCCCCTTCCTTCTGGCCTTCAAGTCGCTGGCGGGAACGAATGGAACCCTGGACAGGATCAAGCGGAGGACGGGAACGGTCTTCATCGAGGATATCAACAAACATCTCGCCGAATATATCGACGCGGGGATCGTTCCGGACATCTATTTCCGGCTCGGCGACCGCATCTTCCATTACCTCATCGACGAGTTCCAGGATACGAATCGGATCCAGTGGGAGGCCCTGTTTCCGCTGATCGAAGAATCCTTGAGCAAGGCGGGAAGCCTGTTCGTCGTCGGGGACGTGAAGCAGGCGATCTACGGATTTCGCGACGCCGACTATCGGATCATGCAGGACCTCGATCAGGAGAAGGCCGGCTTCACGTCCGTCAAGGTCGATCCCGATGAACTGAAGATGAACTATCGAAGCCAGGAACGGATTCAGGACTTCGTCAGGGAGATCTACCTTCATCAGCTTCCGGCCCATAAGGATTTCAAGGATCTCGTTGAAGACAAACGGATCTATGAATTCGACCAGGACGTGGTCGCGAAGAATCGGAACAAAGGATATGTGGAATATATCGTTCTCGCCGAGGACACCGAATCCCCGCCGGAAAAAGCCGAGCTCCAAGATCGGGTCCGGGAATTGAGGGAGAGGGGCTATTCCTGGTCCGATATCGCCGTCCTGACGTACAGAAACGAATCCGTGGCCGAGGTCTCCTCCTGGCTCAACGAGAAGGCTATCCCCTTCATCCACTTCAGCAGCCTGGATATCCGGAAACGAAAGATCATCGGCGAGGTCATGGCCTTCCTCAAGTTCCTCGATTCCCCGCCGGACGACCTCTCCTTTTCCGTTTTTCTTTTGGGCGATGTCTTCCGAAAAATGGTCGAGCGGGATGGCCCGCCCGCGGACGAGGATTCTTGGCGCCGATTTCTGTTCGAATGCCGGGAGTCCCAAGCTCGTCCCCTTTATGCCTCGTTCAGGAAGAGACAGCCGGCCTTGTGGGAAGGCTATTTCGAGCCGTTCTTCAAGACCGTCGGTTTTTATCCGCTTTACGATCTGGTGACCCTGGTCTATCGGGTTTTCGACGTTCCTTCGCTCTTCCCGAACGAAGAGGCGGCCCTGACGAAGCTCCTCGAAGTCATCAAGGATTTCGAGGGGAAGGGCCGCAACGACCTTCGGGCGTTCCTCGAGTTCTCGATCGGCGAGAACGAAGAATCAGGCTGGACCGTGGACGTGCCGTCCGAAATCCCCGCGGTTCGGGTCATGAGCATTCATAAAGGCAAGGGGCTGGAATTCCCCGTGGTCATCTTTCTCCTCTACGGAGAGCGTTTTCAACCTTCGGATTTCTACCTCGGCGAAAATGCGTCGTCCATCCGGGTCGTCAAGCTCAATCAGGACTTGGAGCAAGCCGATGAGGAGCTGGCCGCGATCTACAAGGAGGCCCGGGACAGGGATACCGTGGAACGTCTGAATCGGCTTTACGTCGGATTGACCCGGGCCGAAGCGGAGCTTTATATCATCGGCGTGCGAAGCTCGAGGGACTCCTATCCCTTCGATCTGCTGACCCCGGCCGCCGAAAAACTGAATTATGCGCAACTCGGGGAAAAAAGATGGGCGTCCTCTCCGGTTAAGCCCGCGGCTTGTGCGGGGACGCTCCGTCCGGATTCCCCCGACGCCGAAAAATGTCAGTGGACCGGCCCCTTCGAGCTCCCGTCCAACCGCCGGGAATCCCTGAACACCGAGAACATCCGCCGCGGCGAGACCGCCCATCGGATCATGGCCGGCCTCGAGTTCATCCGCTCCGGCTGGGAGGGGGACATTTCCGAGATCATCAGGACGCTGGCGCCCCGGGAGAACGAAGCGTCCCTTTTCGAAACGACCGGACGTTCGCTCATCCGGTATTTCGAAGGTTCCCCGCTGCGGTCTCTTTTTCAGGAGAAGGAAGGCCGCCGTGTTATGAGAGAGTTCGACTTCTGCGATGCGAGGGGGGCCGTCTATCGCATGGACCGGGTCGTCATCGACCCGGAGGCCGTGACCGTCATCGATTTCAAGACCGGCAGCGAAGCCGCGGAAACGGGACGGTCCGCATGGGAGCAAGCCGACCGAGAACAGGTCGCGACCTACGTCCGGATCCTAAAGGAGATCTACCCGGAGAGGTCCGTCCGGGGCGTCCTCGCTTATATCGACCAGGACCGATGGGAGCCGATGGCATGAGGATCACTCCGGTTTCTCCCAGGGCCGATCTCATCGTCGCCGTCGCCGCCGGGCTCCATGGGGAGGGAAAAGATTACTCCCGGACCTGGGTCGTCTTTCCGGAAAAACGTCCCGCCTATTACCTGCGTAAGAAGCTTGCGGATACGGAACGGACGGGATTCATTCCCCCCAGGATCGATTCCCTGGACGCGTTCATCGGCGGGATCTATGCCGAACGGCTGGGGTTCCACGATCGACTGATCGATGTTCTTGATGCCGTCGCTTTGCTGTTCGAGATCCATCGCGGCTCTTCCCGTCCCTTCGGCGGAGGCCAGTTCATGACCGCGGACCAATTCTTTCCGCTGGGCGCCAAGTTGTTCAGGGACCTCGAGGAATTGAAGAGCGCGGCGATCCGCCCGGAGGAGCTCCTGCGGACCGATCCTGCGACGGATGAATCCATCCCCGCCCAGACCGCCCAACGCCTGCAGTCTCTATCGTTCTTTTATGAACGATTTTATGAAGCGCTCGCGGCGCGCGGCCTTTCCACGCCATCCTCGCGTTCCCGCACCGTTTCGGACAGGATCGAGCCGGGGCTTTTTGAGGACGTGGATTCATTCATCTTCGCCGGCTTCTTCGCTTTGACGAAGACGGAAGGGGACCTTCTCAAACTCGTCCTGTCCTGGGACAAATCCCGGCTTTTTTTAATGAAAGGCCGCGGCGGCGCGGCGCTGCTCGATCAATGGGGCTTCGACGATGCGTCTCTCCGGAAGGACATCGAGGAATCCGGGCCCGTCCCTCCGCTCGAATTCATTAAGAGCGCCGATACCCACGGCCAGATCTTCGCTCTAAACAAGGCGCTCGAAGAAAAGCTGAAGGACCCCCGAATGTTGAACGAGAAGCAGGTCATCGTTCTGCCCGCTTCCGAGACCCTTTTTCCTCTCTATCAGCAAACCCTGTCCCGACTGTCCGAAGAGGATTTCAACATTTCTTTGGGCTATCCTCTCTCCCGAACGCCGATCTACAGTTTCTTCGATAAGCTTCTGGAGCTCATCCAGACCCGGGATGAGGACGGCCGGATCTATGCTCCCCATTATCTTCGCTTCGTGCTCCATCCTTATGCCAAGAACATCTATTTTCCCGGGCCCGAAAAACGGGCGGACCTGACGCGCATCCTTTTTCACGCGATCGAGGAGGAACTGACGCGGCGGCGGACCCGATCGTTCTGGTCGGTCGAGGAGTTGGAGACCGATACCGCCATCCGGGACCGCGTCCAGGACCTGGTCCGGAACGTGGAGAACGCGCCCGTGATCTCGGCCTTCGCCGAGCATCTCCACTCCATCCATGCCCAAACGCTGGGCCTTTTCGCCAAGATCGAGAACGTCGGCGATTTCGCCGAAAAGCTTGTCCGTGTCCTGACCTTCATTTATGAGAACAGCACGGCCCGGCGGCATTATTTCTTCCATCCCTACGCGGAGGCCTTCCTTTCCCGCCTGGACGCCCTGTCGCGTTCGCTTCTGCGGGAGACCGTCTTCGTCGAGAACATAAGCTATTTCAACCTCTTCCGCAAGGTGATTTCCGCCGGCTCCGTTCCCTTTTTTGGAACGCCGCTCCGGGGTCTTCAGGTCCTGGGATTTTGGGAAACACGCGGCCTTCCTTTCAAAGATGTCTACATCCTGGATATGAACGAGGAGATCCTCCCGCCCAACCGCCGGGCGGACTCGCTTCTGCCCTTCGCGGCGCGCGCGGCGCTCAAACTCCCCACCTATCGCGACGCGGAGGCCAGGATGGAATACTACCTCGACACGCTCATCCGGGGGGCCGACAGGGTCCACCTGTTCTTCGTCGAAAACAGCGACCGGGAAAAAAGCCGTTTCGCCGAGAAACTCATCTGGGAACAGCAGAAGCGCGACCGGGAGCCGAGGTCCGGGAAATATGTCAAGACCGTCCGGTACAACATCGCCCTTCAGACCGAGGACCCGCGGCCGGCCGTCAAGACCGAAGCCGTCGTGGACTTCTTGCGCTTGTTGACCTACTCGGCGACCTCCCTCGACATGTACCTCAGTTGTCCCCTCCGTTTCTATTATGCCTATGTCCTGAATCTCAAGGAACCGGAAGAGATCGGCGAAGGGATGGACCGCAAGGACATCGGGACGATCGTCCATTCCATCCTCGAGAATTATTTCCGGGAATTCGCCGGCCGGAGGCTGCGTGAAGAGAACCTCGATGGGGATGTCCTGGACGCGCGGATCGACCGGATCTTCGACACGTCCTACGGCGGCGACGAGGCCGGCGGCGCCTATCTGTTGAAGATCCAAATCCGCCGCCATCTCAGGGACTTCCTCTTCGATTATCAAGCGCCGCTCATCCGCGCTCTCGAAATGGAGGGGAAGCACCTCCGGCTCTTATCTCTCGAGAAGCAACTTTGGGCGGAGCGGAGGGTCGGCGGGACGGCCCTCAAGCTGACGGCCAAGGTGGACCGGGTAGAATCCCGAGGAGAGGATGTTTATATCCTCGATTATAAGACCTCGGCCTCCCCGAAATACCTGGGGGTCAAATTCAACACGCTGGATCTCGCGGCCCGGGAGACTTGGGCGAAAGCCGTCTCCAACCTTCAGCTTCCCCTTTATCATTGGATCTACGCCCGGACGAGCAAGATCCCCCCGGACCGGATCCATGCCCGATTTCTGATGTTGGGAAAAAATCGCCTTGGGCCGGGCATCGAGTTCTCGCCATTCAAAGAGGACGACGAGGCCGTCCGCAGGGAACAGATCGGCCTCATGGACAGGCTCATCGATGGGCTATTGTCCGAGATCATCGATCGGCGAACTCCGTTCGCGCCCTGCCGGAGCCTGGCTGGCGTCTGCGAGAGCTGTCCCTATGCTTCGATCTGCAACCGGCGATAGCGACCGGCCGGCTCGACGGCGGCCGGGGCGGCGGCAGGGGCCCCAGGCTTTGTCTGGGGATCCGCTTCCGCCGGACTCAGCCGCGTATTCACATCGCGGGTGAGTGCCCCGGGCTTTGCCCGGGGGTCCACTTCCGCCGTACTCGCCCGTGGATACAAGCCACGGGCGAGTGGCGAGCCGAAGGCTCGTCCCTTGACGATCACGGCCGGTTTGGTTCAATTGACAGGTCTCGCCGCCGAAGGTAGACTTTTAATAGAAGCCGCGATCCATGGCCGTCATCTGTCCGAATTGCCACCGCCAATATGACGTGACGCTCTTTCAGTTCGGTCAAGGCCTGACCTGCGATTGCGGGACGCAAGTGGATCCCTTCGGATCGGCTGCGGTGAACCTGCCCATCGACGGAGTTTTAGACCTGCATACGTTTCGGCCTTCTGATGTCAAGGACCTCGTGCCGGAGTACCTTGAGGCTTGCGTCCGGAAAGAGATCTATCGAGTCCGGATCATCCATGGAAAGGGGACGGGGACACTTTTGCGCACGGTCCGTTCGATCCTGAAGAAGCTGCCCCTGGTCGAGTCGTTCGAACCGGCGGGAGAGGACGAGGGCGGCTGGGGGGCGACCATCGTCCGGCTCCGGCGCGGCACGACCCGCTAATCGTCGTCCTTAGCCCCCGCCGAGACCGCCCATTCAGGATAGGGGACGGCGCTGCCCTTCATGGCGTGCCAGAGGATCCGGTTGAGGATATCCTCGGGGCAGGCGTCCACGCGCTTGAAGTTGAGCCGTGCGGACATGGCGGCCTGCCGGCGGAGAAGGGGATCGGCGATCTTTTTTTTCGGGGGATTCATCTGGTCGAGGGGGATCTGGTTGGGAACCGCTTTGAACGGAGTGAAATCCGGCGTCTCCGTGAAACAATCGAACATCGGCTCGGCCGCCGCGTCGAACTGGTTCATCGGGGGCAGACCGAGGATCTGCTCGATCGTCCGGAGGAGGCTGACCGTGTTGTAGCGCGTGCCGACGACCTGGCCGCGTTTCGTATAGGGGCTGATCACGTAGGCCGTCGTGCGGTAGCCGCTGACGTGGTCCCAGCCGTTCTGGGGGTCGTCCTCGATCCCGAAGATCACGGTGTCCTTCCAGAAGGAGCTCTGGGCGACCGCCTCGACGATCCGGGCGAAGGCCAGATCGTTCTCGGCCGCGTAGGCAGCCGGCGTCGGGGTTCCCTCTTTGGTCCCGCTTGTATGATCGTTCGGCAGGCAGATGAGGACCAGGTCGGGGAAGGCCCCCTTCTTTTCGAACTCCTTGAGCTCCTGGATGAAGGCGCGGGCCCGAAACAGGTCGGGCACGTCCATGTTCCAGCCGACCGTCTGTGAGGCCAGGTACGGACGGAGCGATTCGATGGCCGGCTCGCTTCCGAAGATGATTTTGCCCGAGGGATTGTTGAACTCCCGCCAGCAGGCCGTCCAATCGGGATCGCCCTTGCCCTTCGGATCGGCCCAGCGGACGGTATGCATGGCGAATTCGCCGTAGTCGCGAAGCGTCTTGCCGCGGCGGAGGGCGTTGTCCCAGAGAAAACCGGTCGGGGCGTAGGCCAGGGCGTCGATCTCGTCCTCGCCCATGCCGTCCGGGTAACTGCGCGGCCATCCGGCGAACGACTTTTCGAGGTAATCCGTGGCGAAGGCGGACGTCGACCACTGGTGACCGTCCGCGCTCAGGATGCTGCAGCAGAACAGGTTGTCGAGGAGGACGAAGTCGCGGACCATTTTGTGCTGGTTGGGGGTGATCCGTTCGCCGAAGATGCACAGCGAGGGATCGCCGTCCGCTTCTTTGATATCGCCCAGCACCTGGTCGTACGTCCGGTTCTCCTTGATGACGTAAATGACGTGCTTGAAGACGCTGGGCTCGCCGATGCGCTCCGGGACGGGCCGGGCCGGTTGATCGGGGCGCGGTGGACGCAGGGCCGCGGCGATGCGGTCCCTATGGAAGTTCTCCCAAACGACGGCCGAAAGCCGGGGCAGTTGGGATGTCTTGGGAACCGGCACGAGCGACAGAGAACCGTGGTATTGGTGGGAATTGAAACCCGTGCCGCCGCTGACCTTGTCCCGCCCCTTGACCGTTTCCAGGCCTTTGATGTTGGCCACGCAGAGCAGATCGAGCCCTTCGTGATAGAGGATTGCGCCCGGGAACCAACCGACGGGAATGAGACCGAGGAACGCCGAAGCGCGGCCGGCCGGCTTGAAGCGGATGACGGCCACGGCGTTCTGGGTGCCGTTCGCGACATAGAGATACCGGCCTTTCGCGTCGAAGGCGAGGGCGTTGGGCGAGGCTCCAAAGAGATCGGAGGGGTTCGGCTTGGCCCAGATGGTCTCGACCACAGTATCGTTCCGCGTATCGATGACGCTCAGGTTGTCGCTGGCGGCATTGGCGCAGACGACGTAGCGGCCGCCCGGGGATACGGCTAGGGCCGAGGCGTGGAGCTGGACGAGGATCTCCGCTGAAGTCCGGCCCGTTTCCAGGTCGATCACGCTGACCGATCCTTCATTGGCGATATAGGTCGCCGGATCGACCTTGACCAGAGTCCCCCGACCGGCCGGACCGGTCACATCGCCCGGCTGCGGCCGCCGTCCGCCCCAATTGCTCACGTAGGCCTTCTTGCCGACGAGGACGACGTCGAAGGGGGCGACGCCGACGTCGAACAACCGGAGCAGCCGGCCGCTCGCGGCTTCGAACTCGCCGAGCCTGTTGGAAAGGTTCAGGGCCACCAAGAGGCGGGCGCCGTCGGGAGAAACGGCGATCCCGGCCGGGATCTCCTCCTTCCGTCGCGGCGCCCCGGCCGGGGGCAGAGGGATCGAGACGAGACCCGTGATGCCGCCGTCCGGACCGACATCGAACACCTTGATGGTTCCGTTGACGTTACTCATATAGAGGCGCCGTCCGTCCGGCGAGAAGGCCAGCCCGGTGTAGCTGACCTGGCCTTTATCGTCGGGCTTCAGGATGTTCTCCGACGGGGCCGAAGGTTTAGTCTCGTCCGGCGGATCGGGGGGAAGTAGAACTCGCTGCCGGATCCCGCCCGTCGCGGGGTCCACGACCACGAGCTCGGCTGTCTTGCCGGATACGACAAGAATTCGGCCGTCGGGGCTGAGGGCCAAAGCCTGCGGACGCAATTTGGGCAATTCCACCTGACGGCCCAGAGGGGTGACGACCTGGTTCACGGGAAGCGTCGTTCCTTGAGCGGTTAGAGCGGTCGTCGGATCCGTCGCGCCTTTCGAGCAGGCGGCGAGGACGGCGGCGGACAGGATCAGAATCCCGGCCGCGAATGGACGACGCTGGGCCAAGCCTGATCCGATCGGACCGCGATTTCGTCGAAAGGATGATGGAACCGAGATTATTTCAATTTTTGCCAATAGACGCCCGTCCAATCGATCGTTTTCAGCTCCTCCGTGATCCCGAGCTTTTTGCGGAAGTCCTCGGTCGCGTTCTTGGCCGGGACAATGGCCCCGTAGTCGTCGATGATCACGTACCCGCCCACGGCGACTTTGTCGTAGAGGAATTGCAGCGACTGCGTCACGGAATCATAGAGATCGCAATCGACCCGCAGGACGGCCACGGTCCCGATCGGGGCTTTCGGCAGAGTGTCGATGAACCAGCCTTTGAGGAAGACGACTTGGTCATCGAGCAGTCCGTAGCGGGCGAAGTTCTTTTTGGCGTCCTCCAGGGCGACGGCGACTTCTCCGCCCTTGAAATACTGGATGTCGATGGCCTGTTCGGGTTTCGGCAGCCCTTCAAAGGAATCGGCGACCCAGACCTTCCGGTTGACATCCCCATACGCCTTGAAGATGGACCGGACGAGAATGCAGGCGCCTCCCCGCCACGCGCCGCATTCGATGAAGTCTCCCGGAATATTTCGCTGAAGCACGTCCGTCACCAGGGTTTGAAGATTGTCCAGACGCTTCAATCCGGTCATGGTTTCGGCGCTCCGGGGATAATCCCGTCCTTCTTCGCGCACTTTGGCGTCGAACGGGACGAGCCTGAACAGCGGGGACCGTCCGAAAATGAGAGGGATGAACTTGCCCAGCCGGCCGTCAGGGTTGATGAAAGGTCTCACGTCGCCTTCCAATCCGTACCGGGTGAGCATGGTTTTCATCAGCTCGAGGTAGAGCTCCTGGGGGGAACTCGTTTGGACGTTGGCCCGGACGAACTGAATGGATTTGGCGGATGGATCGACTTTAAGCGATGGGCTGAAGATATGAAAGACGAAGAGCCAGGTCAGGACCGTCGCGAGTCCGACCAGTGCGAGGAGGACGGTGATTGCCTTGAACAGGAATCGACCGAAGGTTCTTTTTTTGGGATCGTTCATGGGTCTTTCTCTTTATCCTTTCGATTTAAATCGGCCATCGAGGACGGACGCATCCCTCGTCTGGCAATAGAGAGGAATTTCCTTTTCCACGGGTTTCGTTTTAGGGACTCCCGCTAAGAATATAGCGGGGTGAAGATGACGATGTCAAGCGGCTTGAGCGCCGACAGGCGAGGTCAGCCTTGGGAAGGCGGCGCCCGAGCCCGCTTCAGAACCGTTTCAAGATCCGGTTCCAGCGGGTCTTCGTGAAAAGGCCGAGGAGGAAATCCTTGAGCCGGGCCGGCGCGCTTTTGCCGAGCATGTCCGCCGTCGTCGTCTTCGTCGACCAGTAATTCCGCCAGGGCCGGCCGACGATGTCGTCGGCCGGCAGCGGTCCCCAGATCCGCGAGTCGGCGCTCAGATTCCGGTTGTCTCCCATGCAGAAGAAATGTCCGACTGGAATTTTAAAGGCCGTCCCGAGCGGAGTTTCGACGAGTGATGATCGATATTCCGGGGGAAACTCCGGCGGCCAGGCGTCCGGAGACGCGGGCGGAAAGTCGGGAGAGACGGAGACGGGTGCGGAGAGGTTTTTGTAAGGTTCATCGATCGGCCGGCCGTCGATATAGACCTGGTTGGCGATGAGCTTGATCGTTTCGCCGGGAAGGCCGATGATCCGTTTGACGTAGAACAGCCGGCTGATGTTCCGCGCGGCGATCTCCGGGGGAGACTTGAAGGCGACCTTCATGCCTCGCTCGATCCGGACCTGGGGCAGGATCAGCCCGTCGATTTTGCCGAGGGACGTGGAAAAAGCCACCCGGTCGACAAGAATGTGATCGCCGACAAGCATCTCATTTTCCATCGACGGGGTCGGGATGGCGAACGCCTGGACGAGGAAGGCGTTGACGAAAAACACCAGGACCAGGACTTCCAGGATCATCTCCAGGTTTTCCACGAACGCGCCGAGGCGCGTCTTTGGCACTTTCGGAAGAACCTCTTTTTTCATGGGCGCCTCACCGCGTTTTTTCAAAAGAAGTGGATGAACCAGCCGGCCAGGATCACCCCGCCGGTCATAAACAGGAAATTCTTGACCGCGTAGCGAATGATGCCGCGCCTCGTCTCCTGCTTGAGACAGGCGAGGAGGATGGAGACGATCCCGGCGAAGACGGCCATGGAAACGAAATGGCTTCTAAACACGGCCGGCCTCCTTGGCGGCCTTCCAGCCGTTGAGCGCGATCAGGCCGTTCATGAATCCGGCGGCGGCGATATACATCGAGCCGACCTGGTAGGTGAACGCCGTCAAATTGCCGGCGCCGAGGCCGGCCAGCCTGGCCGCCGCGTAAAAGAGCCCGTTGCCGATGCTCCCGAGGAAGGTCAGGACCGTCAGCGGTTCGAAGGCGGTCAGGGCGCCGAATCCGCCCCCCATGATCAGGCCGAGTCCGAGCAGGGCGAGGACGCCCGCCAGGAATATGGCCCCTTTCCAGGGCTTTTTCTGAAAAAAATGGCCGAGGCCGGGGACGAGCAGGCCGGCGGCCAGGCAGAGGAAGGGTTTCGCTTTGGCCGGGATAGACATCTTCCTTGCTCCTCACCGTATTATACGCAGGATGAACGGTTCGGGTTTTGAACGCCGCCTTGACACCTAAACGCGGCTGGCGATATAGTCTTAGCGCAATGGGGACCTCATATTAGAAATTGCCTGAGATGAATCGCGGCTTGGAACAAAAAATAAATTCTTATTCCATTGCCGCCATCGCGACATCTCGTGCTCGGTCCCGGCCGAGCGTTCAAGAGACGCCATGAAGTGCCAAGCCTGCGGATCCGACAACCCGATGGCGGCGCGATTCTGCAGTCAATGCTCCGCTTCTCTCAACGGATCCTCTGGAGATACCCGAACCGTCGCTTTTCCCATCCCGCAGCCGCCGCTTTCCCCAGGCGCCGTCTTTGCCGGCCGCTACCTTATCATGGCATGGCTCGGGCAGGGCGGTATGGGCAGCGTCTACAAAGGAATCGACCAGGAAGTCCAGGAAGAGGTGGCGGTCAAGATCCTCAGGACCGACGCCGGCATCGAGCCGGTCGCCGTCGAGCGCTTCAAGAACGAGCTCAAACTGGCCCATCAGATCTCCCACCCGCACGTCTGCCGCACGTACCACTTCGGTCAGGAATCCGGCACGTACTACATCGTGATGGAGTACGTCCATGGCGACAATTTAAAGAAAGTTTTGGAGCGGACCGGTCCCTTCGATCCCGCGCGCGCGGTCGCTCTGGCGCGCCAGGTTTGCTCGGGCCTGGCCGAGGCCCATCGGCATGGAATCATCCATCGTGACCTCAAGCCTCAGAACATCATGGTGGACGAGGCGGGCGAGGCGAAGGTCATGGATTTCGGCATCGCGCGGTCGGTCGCCTCCCATGGTTTTACCGAGGCCGGCACGATCGTCGGCACGCCCGATTACATGTCGCCGGAGCAGGCCGAGGGCAAGCCGCCCGACCGGAGATCGGACATTTATTCATTCGGCGCAGTCCTGTTCGAAGTGGTCACCGGAGAAACCCTGTTCTCCGGCGACACTTCGATCAGTATCCTCCTGAAACACTGCAAGGAGATGCCGCGGCCTCCCTCTCATGTGAACCCGGCGGTGCCGGAGGGGCTGAATCGGATCATCCTCAAGTGCCTGGAGAAGGACCCGGCCCGCCGATATGCCACGGCCGAGGACCTGGCCGGCGATCTTGAGACTCTCGAGCGCACGCGGTCCGGAGCGGCGCCGGGCGTTTCTCTCGCGCCATCAGGCCGAACAGGAGGCGGGCTGCGGCGCCGCCCGCGGCTTCTCCTGCCGCTTGTGGGAATGACACTGGCCGTGTTGGCTTTGCTCGCCTGGCCGCCGCTACACCGATTCCTCGGTGGCGGTGGCTCTAAGGTGAAGCCGACGATCGCCGTCATCGCTTTTGAGAATCGCACGGGGGAGAAGACCTATAACTATCTGGCCGAGGCGATCCCCAACCTGCTGATCACAGGTCTCGAGCAGTCGGGCCGCATCCAGGTGACCACTTGGGAACGCATGGCTGATCTCTCGCGGCAGCTCGGCAAACCGGAGGGCGCTGTCGTCGACGCGGAGACGGGATTCGATCTGTGCCGCCTGGACCGGATCGGAGCTCTGGCTGTCGGCAGCTACACGAAGGCGGGCGAGGTCTTTGCCACCGAGGTCAAAGTGCTCGACGTCGCGACCAAACAGGTGCTGAAAACGGCCAGCGCGCGGGGGGAGGGGGTCTCCAGCATCCTCAAGCGGCAGATCGACAAGTTGACCGGAGAGGTCGCTCGGGGCGTGATGCCCTCCAGGCGGACCGCTTTGGCCGGGAGCCCCAAGGTCTCGGACGTTACCACGACGTCGATGGAGGCGTACAACCTGTTCCTGCGCGGCCGCGACGCCTTTGATCGAAGTCTCTTCGTCGAAGCCAAGCAATCCCTGGAGCAGGCGGTGAGCCTCGATCCTACGTTCGCCATCGCGTATTTGTACCTTTCCAAGGTGCTATATAATCTCGAAGATAGCAAGGGCTTTGTCGAGACCCTCGAAAAGGCGAGGGTCTACTCGGCGCGAGCCAGCGAGAAGGACCGGCTGCTGATCGAGGCCACCTATGCGGGCTTGGTCGAGCGGAAGCCTTTGAAGCGCATCGAGCTTCTCGAGGCGCTTGTGGCGAAATATCCGCGGGAGAAATACATCCAGGAACACCTCGGCCAATGCTACCGCTGGGAATCGATGAACGAGGAGGCCTTAGTACATCTCAAGGCGGCCCTGGCCTTAGACCCGGCGTTTACAAGGGCCTTAACTCTTCTGGGCTACACATATTTGACGCTTGGCGATTCCGCGAAGGCACTGGAAACCTTCGAGAAACAGGCCGCAATCTCGCCCGGCGAGCCGGATGTGGTCGATTCAATCGCCGAGACCTATCTGGTGATGGGCGATCTTGACAAGGCCGCCGCAGGGTACGCGAAAGCGCTGTCCCTTCGCGCTGATTTTTATGACGCCTATTGGCGGCTGGCCTACGTCTATATGCTCCGCGAGGATTACGACCAGGCCGAAGCGCAGGTCGATCGGTTCTTCCGAGCGACCTCGTTCGTGGGGCAGCGGGCCCAGGCGGCGTTTTGGAAGGCCTTCCTCGACTTCTGGCGGGGGCGGTATGGCGAAGCCCAAAGCCATTTGCGTGAACTCGGGAAATTCGCCGGCGAAGTCGGCAACGAGGACTGGATGGCCATGGACGCCTGGTTAAGCGGATGGATCCATATCGAAAAGGGCGACTTCGATCTTGCCCGAGAATCGTTTCGGACCTGGTTCGCGATCTTCAGCAAGCGCTTCCCAGAGTATCCGGCGCGTCACAGCGTGGAACTCGGACTGTATCTGGCTGTTGTCGACATCCGACAAGACCGCCTCGCGGCTGCGGAAGCGCGCCTGAGCGAACTCGAGCCTCTGCTGCCCAAAGTCGATAATATCGATCGCCCTCGAATCATGGCAGCCTTCCAGACGGCGTCGGCCGAGCTGCGCCTGGCCCAGAAGCGTCCGGACGAAGCCGCGGCTAAGCTGCGTGACCGGAAACCGGTGCAGCTTCCTTCGCTCGGCTGGGGCAGCATCTTCCTGGCGCTATATAATACGCCGCTCGGATACGACGTGCTCGCCCGTATTCGGGCCCGCCAGGGCGCTGGCGATCAAGCCATCGCCGAATACCAGCGCCTGCTGCGAATCGATCCCAAGGACCCCGAGCGCCGGCTCATCGCGCCGCGCTATCATTTGGCGCTGGCGACACTCTTTGAACGCGCCGGGAGGCGGTCCGAAGCCCAGGCCGAGCGGGCTCGCTTCAACGTGTTATGGAAAAGCGCTCCTGCGCCGCCTGACGGAGGCCTCGCAGGTCGCTAGCTTCGGACGCGATCTGCGCGCGCCTCAATCGCCATAAATGCTCGAAGGAAGGCGGCCGATCGAAGTCATCGATCATGGCCGGAGCGTCGCGGCCTTGACCTGGACCGGAAAAAAAGATATCTATTCAAGCATCGACATCCCGTCCCGGAAGGAGGAAGTTCATGAGATCATTTCCCAAGACTGTCGTTCTTTTCGTCCGGCGGACGAAGGCCGTCAAAGCGCCCCTGGCGCTCGGCCTGGCCATCCTGTTGGTCTGTTCGGCCGCTTTCCCCCAGAAGATCCACGAGGAATACACGAAAAAGATCCGCGAATACACGACGGACCCGCATTTCTCCACGAAATACGTGAACTATCTGCCCTATAAGGCGGGCGTCCCCTCGCCGCTCGAGGTCCTCGGTCACATCGTCGGCGCGCCCAACATCCTGAGCTATTCGAGCGATGTCTATAAATATTTGCGGGCCCTGGAGAAAGCGTCGCCGAGGGTCAAGATCTTCACCGTCGGCAAGACCGAGGAGGGGCGGGACTGGATCCTGGCCGTCATCTCCGACGAAGCGACGATCA
>JAPKZI010000149.1 GCA_026393865.1 Candidatus Aminicenantota bacterium | reverse complement strand
TCTTCGGCACCCAGGAGAAGCTGGCCCGTTCCTGTTTCCTCTTGATGACGCGCGAGAAATTCACGCCCCAGACGTATTCGTCCTTTTTAGCGAATCGGATCTGGTTGAAGGGGATCTTCATCTCCACGATCCAGCCTTCGCCGTTGATGGCGGCCTTCGATTCCCAGACGCCGTCCCAAGAGGTGTCCTCATTGACGTCGTTCGACAGGACCTCGTCTAAGATCGATCCGGCCGGGTTGACGCCGAAGAGAAAGCCGCTGCGTTTGTCGTAGTAGGGATCGACGGCGAAATAGAACCAGTCGGAATCGATCTGGGAGTCGCGGCGGCCCATGAGGGCTTTGATGCCCTTCGGATCGGAGTCGTGACAATAGGCCGCGACATAGAGGGCTTTGTCGTCGTAGGCGACCCAGACGTCGGTTCTTTCGGAGGATGGATCTCCATCCTTGGGATCATGCTGAGTGAATCCGTTATTGGGGGTCGTCTGCCAGACCTTTTCGTTCAAGGCCGCGTCGATGACGATGGGTTCCTCGGCCCGGACGGCCTTGATGACCTTAGGCTCCCAGGCCTTCTTGTCCTGGCCGGTCTTTTTATCGCCGGCCGCCAGTAATAGCGGAAGCGCCAATATAATGAATAGGATAGCTGCTTTCTTCATCTATGATCTCCTGGCCGGATTTCGTGGTCGGGAAAACTTCTCTGCAAGTCTTCATTTTTCCTCATATTTATATACGGATACGAGGAAGCAAAGGTTGCTTATAATACCCTCCGCGTTGGCCATTCCGGCAAGTTTCGTGCCACGGCTTTTCCCCTGATAAGAGGGCCGTTTTGTAAGGATATTTAGACGGGGATGTAAAAAGCCCGGGGTCGAAGCCCGGGGTCGCGTCTACAATATGCCGAAAAAAAGTGAAAAATGTAGACGCGACCCCGATTCAGAGGCAAGAATATGGCGGAAATCGCGGCTTTCCCCTTTTTTAGGGTCAGCCGGCCAGTTTTTTCAGGGAATCCAGGATCTTCGTGACTTCTCCGTCGTGGTTGCAGACGTGGAACGAAACTCGGACGCAGTTGACTCCGCCCTCGGTCACCGTCCGAACCCGGATCTTGTCCTTGGCCAGATGTTCGTTGATCTTGCCATACTCAATGGCTTTCATCCGGAAGCTGATCATTCGACACCGGGGATCGCTTGCAGACCCCCGTAGAATCGTTCGGCCAGGGCGCGGTTGTGCCGCCAGATGCGCTCGAGGCCGATCATCTCGCAGAAATCGACGGCCTTGCCCAGGGCGTAGAAGAGGGCGTCGTTCTGGGTGCCGTATTCGAACCTCTGGACCGTGGGATGCAGCACAAGTTCATTTTTCTTGATGTCGTAGCTGGCGGAGGACGATGCTCCGACCGTGAGCGGCCGGAGGGTGTCGAGCAGTCCCTGGCGGACATAGAGAAAACCCGTGCGTTTCGGCCCCATGAGCCACTTGTGGGTGCTGCAGGTGTAGAAGTCTACACCGATGTCGACGATGTCGAACGGAACGCAGACCGGCGCCTGGGCGCCGTCCAAAGCGAACCAGATCCCCTTGTCGCGAGCCAGCTTCGAAACCTCCTTTTCGGGAAATCGCTGGCCCGTCGTGCAGGTCACATGGCTGAAG
>JAPKZI010000071.1 GCA_026393865.1 Candidatus Aminicenantota bacterium | reverse complement strand
GAGGTCGGAGGCGATGCCGGAGATGAGGGACTTGAGGTCGAGGAGCCGGCGGCCGGTGAGCGGCGGCCGGTCGAGGGCCATGAGGTCGGCCAGGCGCCGCCGCAGGCCGCGTTCGCGGTTCATCAGCCGGACGGCCGCCCGGAGGTCGTCGTCGGTGACGCGGACGCCGAAGCGCGCCTCCAGGCCGGTCTTGAGCGTTCGCACTTCCTCGGTCCAGCGGGCGAGTCCGTCGGCCCGATCGGCCATTTGGGGCAGCTCGAGGATGTGCATGGCCCGGGTCTCGCCCATGATCTCGTACATTTTTTTCTTACCGTCGCAGGTCGTCTCGGCGACGATGAGGTCGGCCCATTCCAGGAACGGATTGGAGCGCTGGAGGTGATAGCCGAAAGTGGATTTGATCAGAGGACAGAGATTGGCGGGCAGAGTCTGTTCGGCGTCTGGGATCGTCTCGAGCGCTCCCCCGCAAAGGCAGACTGGGACGGCCCCGGCGGCGAGGATGATCTCCCGCGGCGTGTATTCGCATAGAATCCCGACCACGGGGCGGCCCTGGGCTTTGGCCGCCTCCGCGTAGTCATAGCAATGGTCGACCATCCGGCTGAAATGGGCTAAAGGATCGCCGTTCGCCGGCATTCTCATTCTGTCTCCTGAATTCTGAATCCTGTCTACCTGAGTAGTTACCTTATTTATATTTCAGCATAGGTTCGGAGTCAAATTTTGATATTGACTTGATCGGCCGAGCCATTTATTCTTGAAGTCCGCCTTCGCGGCGGTTGGAGGAGGCTGATCATGTATTCTCTTCGAGACAAGGTCGTTTTCATCACCGGGGCGAGCTCCGGCATCGGCAAGTCCTGCGCCCGGGCGTTCGCCGGGGAAGGGGCGAAGATCCTTATGGCGGCCCGGCGGAAGGACCGCTTGAATACCCTCGCGGCGGAGCTCAAAACAGATCTCGGCGCTTCGTCGCATTGCCTTCAGCTCGACGTCAGGGACCAGCCTGCCGTGGCGAAGGCCTTGGCCGATCTGCCGGCCGACTGGACCGAGATCGAAGTCCTGGTCAACAATGCCGGCCTGAGCCGGGGATTGGACAAGCTCCATGAAGGGAAGCTCGGCGATTGGGAGGAGATGATCGATACGAACCTCAAAGGCCTCCTCTACGTCAGCCGGGCGGTCATCCCTGGCATGGTCAAACGCGCTAAGGGGCACATCATCAATATCGGGTCGATCGCCGGCCACGAGGTCTATCCCGGTGGAAACATCTACTGCGCCACGAAATTTGCGGTGAACGCCATCTCCCGGGGTTTGCGGATGGATCTCTCGGGCACGCCTCTGCGCGTGAGCACCGTCGATCCCGGCATGGTCGAGACGGAGTTCAGCTTGGTGCGGTTCCACGGCGACGACGAAAAGGCGGAAAAGGTCTACAAAGGCCTCACGGCGCTATCCCCCGACGACGTCGCCGCCGCCGTCGTGTTCTGCGCCACCCGGCCGCCGCACGTCAACATCAGCGAGATCATCGTCATGCCCCAAGCCCAGGCTTCGCCGATGGTCGTCCACCGGACCTGATGTCCGCGCCCGCTTGAGAGGAGGCCCGCATGGAATATCGTTTCCTGGGAAAATCCGGATTGAAGATATCCGCTTTATCGCTCGGCTCCTGGGTCACCTTCGGCGACCAGATCGGCGAGGACGTCGCCGCCGCCTGCATGAAAGCGGCCTGGGAGTCCGGGGTGAACTTTTTCGATACGGCCGAGGGCTACGCCCAGGGCAAGGCCGAGTCCATGATGGGCCGCATTCTCAAAAAATTCGGCTGGAAGCGGTCCGACCTGGTCGTCTCGACGAAGATCTTCTGGGGCGGGGCCGGCCCGAACGATTCCGGCCTTTCGCGGAAGCACATCCTCGAAGGGCTGACGGGGTCGCTGAGCCGGCTCCAACTGGAGTATGTGGACCTCGTATTCTGCCACCGTCCGGACAAGGACACCCCGATCGAGGAGACGGTCCGGGCGATGAGCTTTCTCGTCGACCGCGGCCGGGCCATGTACTGGGGGACGAGCGAGTGGAGCGCCGAGCAGATTCGGACGGCGTATGATTTCGCCCGCTCCGAGCGACTGATCCCCCCGGCCATGGAACAGCCGCAGTACAACATGTTCCATCGGGAGCGTGTCGAGAGCGAATATTGCCGGCTCTATGACGAGATCGGCCTCGGCACGACCGTTTGGAGCCCCCTGGCCAGCGGTTTCCTCTCGGGCAAATATCTTCGCGGCGTTCCGGCGGGATCGCGGCTGTCGCTGAAGAACTATCAGTGGCTGAAAAAGCGTTTCGAAGGGCCGGAGGCCGAGGAGAAGCGGGGAAAGGTCCGCAAGCTCGGCCGGGTCGCCTCGGAGCTGGGCGTCACCCTGCCTCAGCTCGGCCTGGCCTGGTGCCTGAAGAATCCGCATGTCAGCGCCGTGATCACCGGGGCTTCCAGGGCGGAACAGGTCGTCGAGAATATGAAGGCCGTTGAGGTCGCCAAAAAGCTTTCGACTGGGGTGATGGCGAGGATCGAGAAGATCCTCTGCAACAAACCCCAGCCTGAGCCCGATTTCAGATCCTGGTGAGCGGAAGGTCGTCCGATCCCTAGAGCGCGCTGTCGCTCTCTTTGTCGAGGCGGTCGAAGAACTCGACCATAAATCTGTGACGCTCCTCGGCGATCCGCCGCCCCTCTCGGGTGAAGATCCTGTCTTTGACCCAGCGCAGCTTGACCATATATTCCCGGAAAGCGGTGTCTTCCTTGGTGTAGGGCAGGGTCTTGGCGATATCGCGGTCCTTGTTGTGAAGCCGAGCTCCAACCTCCCCGGCGAACAGGAACGCCCGTCCGATGCCGACTGCGCCGATGGAATCCAGCTTATCCGCGTCGAAGAGGACCTTGGCCTCTTTGGTCGCCGGGACGGTTTTTTTGCGGAAACGGTGGGTTTCGATGCAGTGCGCGACGCGGGTGATCGTATCTTCGGGGACGCCGTGCGCTCCGAGGATTGTCCGGGCCAGGGCGGCGCCGGCCTCGGAATGGCAGACCTTTCCGTTTGTCCGGTCCTCTTCCGACCGTCCGATGTCGTGGAGGACCGCGGCGAGCTTGAGGATTCCCAGATCGGCTTTTTCCTTGCGGCCGATGCGCAGGCACAATTGGAGCACCCGTTC
This sequence comes from Candidatus Aminicenantota bacterium, assembly GCA_026393865.1. Classification (GTDB taxonomy): domain Bacteria; phylum Acidobacteriota; class Aminicenantia; order Aminicenantales; family UBA4085; genus JAPKZI01. The sequence continues at coordinate 10,348 of JAPKZI010000071.1, read as the reverse complement.
GGTGTGGTCCCAGGCGTGGCTTCCCCGGGAGTCGTGAAAGAATGAACGCGCTTCCCGCCGGATCCATTCATAGAGCCGATCGGAGGCGGAGGTCCTTTTCTTCAAAGGCCGTTTCGGGGTTCTGGATCGAGTCGCCATTCGTTTTTTTTCGAGCGCCCTATTATATACTGGAAAACGGATGGAGACGAAGGCTAATAACGCAATCCGGCCGCCGCGCGCGCGGCGCAGCGGTCCATGCGGGCCCAAAAAAAATGGAATAGAATCATCATTATTAAGCAACCTTTCAGGGGCGGTTTTCGTCTTTAGGAGTGAACGCTAATGACGGAGGAAATCGTGAACATGAAAAAAAGCTTATTTACGTTGATGATTTGTCTGGCCTTTCTCGCCGGGGCGGCCTGCCTCATCGCCGCCGAAGATCAGGAAAAATTCGAAAAAACGCTACCCCTCACGGCCAACGGGAGCTTCAGCCTGAAGAACACGAACGGGGATGTCTTAATCTCGACGTGGACTAAGGACGAAGTCGAGATCAAGGCGGTCAAGACCGCCAAGCGGAACAAGGAAGACCTGAACCGGGTCAAGATCGAGGTCAGCGCCGCGGGCAACTCCGTTTCGGTCGACACGATCTATGAAAAGACCTTCTTGCGGAACATCCGGGTCGACGTCCAGTATGAAGTCAAGGTCCCCGAAGGCGTTCGGCTGCAGAAGGTCCGTTCGACCAACGGCGACGTCGTGCTGACGGGCCGTTTTTCGGACGCCGATGCCGGCACCACCAACGGCGACGTCAAGCTCGAGAGCGCCTCCGGCAAGTGTCTGGCCCATACGACCAACGGCGATATCCGAGCGGTCAATTTTAAGGGGCCGATCGAGGCCTCGACGACCAACGGAAACATCCATCTCGAGGTTCAGACCCTCGAAGCAGGCATCACGGGACATACGACAAATGGATCCATCACCGTGAAAATGGCGGGCGAGTTGAACGCCAACTTCAGAGCCCATACGACGAACGGTCGCATCCGGACCGATTTTCCGATCACGATCTCGGGGACGGTCAGTTCGCGGCGGACGCTCGAGGGGACGTTGGGCAAGGGCGGGCCGGAGATCGATCTCCGGACGACCAACGGCTCGATCACTCTGTCGCGCTGATAAAGACAAAAAAGTCGGGGTCGCCTCGACACTTGCCACTTTCTAGAGTGGAAAGTGTAGACGCGACTCCACAAGAACTTTTATCTTAAAGGGGGACGACGCATCCTGTCCCCAATAATACTTCCCCCCTTGATAAAACCGGTTCGCCATTTTTTCCTACGGCTGCGCCTTGATCGAGCCGCGGAATACCCATTTGGGCTGGCGGAAAACGCATGTTGATTTCCATTATTTTGTTTGATATGCTTCCCCCACTGTTCAAACAAGGAATGACAGGGGACCGGCGATGAAATGTCCGAAATGCCTGCAGGACAATCCCGCGGACACGCGCTTTTGCGGGAACTGCGCGGCGCCGCTCGGCCCGACGTCGCCGGAGGCGGATCGCCCGGCCGGCCCAACCGAGACGATCGCGACGATCATGACCGAGCTCCGGACGGGGACGGCCTTCGGCGGCCGGTACCAGGTGATCGAGGAGCTGGGCAAGGGCGGGATGGCCGCGTCTACAAGATCTACGACGAGAAGACGCGGGAGAAGATCGCCCTCAAGCTCCTCAAGCCCGAGATCGCCGCCGACAAGGAGGCCATCGAGAGGTTCGGGAACGAACTGCGCTTCGCCCGGAAGATCAGCCACCGGAACGTCTGCCGGATGTACGACCTGGGCGAGGAAAAAGGGACGCACTTCATCACGATGGAATACGTCTCGGGCGAGGACCTGAAGAGTATTATCCGGATGATGGGGCCGATGAGCGCGGGAAAGACGCTTCACATCGCCCGGCAGGTCTCCGAAGGTCTGGCCGAGGCGCACCGGCTGGGGGTGTATCACCGCGACCTCAAGCCCCAGAACATCATGATCGACCGGGAGGGGAACGTCCGGATCATGGACTTCGGGATCGCCCGCTCGGCCAAGGTCAAAGGGTTGACCGGAGCGGGGGTGGTGGTCGGGACGCCGGAGTACATGGCGCCGGAGCAGTTCGAAGGTAAAGAGGCGGATGCGAGGTCGGATATCTACGCCCTGGGCGTCATTCTCTATGAGATGACGACGGGGCGGCTGCCGTTCGAGGGCGACACGTTCGTCAGCATCGCCTTGAAGCAGAAGACCGAAGCGCCGCGGACGCCGAAAGACTTCAATCCCCAGCTTCCGGATGATCTTTCGCGGTTGATTCTGCGCTGTTTGGAGCGGGACCGGGAGAAGCGCTTCCAGCGTGTCGACGACATCCTGGCCGACCTGGCCAAGATCGAGAAGGGCGTCCCGACGACGGAGAGAGTCCTGCCTTCCATCCCATCGACGTCCCGGCAAATTACGGTCTCGTTCAATCCGCGGAAGCTCGTCATCCCCGCCGTCGCCGTTCTTATTGTCGCGGCGGCGATTATCGTCATCCTCGGTATCGGGCCCGGCAAAAAGATCGTTCCTCGCGCCTCGGGCAAACCGACGATCGCGATCGTCAATTTCGAGAACAAGACGGGCGACAAAGACCTCGACAAATGGAGCACCGGCATCCGCGACCTGCTCATCACCGACCTGGCCCAATCGAAATTCCTGGACGTTCTGAGCGACAGCGATGTTTACGGGATCCTCAAGAAATTCAACTTAGCCGACACCTCGACGTATTCGACCGACGACCTGGTCCGGATCGCCGACGCGGGCGGCGCCCAATACACGGTCAATGGAAGTTATCTCAAGGCAGGTGACCAGATCATTATCAACGCGACCTGCCAAAAGCCCCATTCGCGCGAAGTCATCTCGCCGATCCGATTGACCTGCCGGGGGTTCGAGGAGATCACGGCCAGGATCGACAAGATCACCCAGAAAATCAAATCCGATTTGAATCTCAGCCAAGCTCAGATCGCCGGCGACATCGACAAGAACCTCGGCGAAATATCGACCCCGAACGCCGAGGCCTGGGCTTTCTACGTAGAGGCCCGGAGATACCATTTCCGTGCTGAACCTGAGAAAGCCATCCCTCTTCTCCAAAAAGCCCTATCCCTCGATCCCGAGTTCGTCATGGCCATTCGGGCTCTAGAATCCGCCTATAGTAACATCGGCGATTGGCCCGAAAGTCGAAAATACGCGGCCAGAACCCTCGAGCTCATTGAAAAGCATCCGAAGCGAGTCTCAGAACGAGACCGCCTTTTTATCGAACAGGGTTATTACGGGTGGAACAAACCGGAGCCGGAATGGGGGAAGTCGCTTGACGCGGGTCGAAAGTTGCTCGCTCTTTATCCCGACGACCCTATGAGCAACTATTATATGGCCATCGTCTACGATAGTATCGAAGATTGGGACGAAGCGTTGAAATATTTTGAGAAGAGCGTCAGCGGGCGGTCTCGTTTTGTATCCACATATTCGAGCATGGCAAATGCTTTCCAGGCCAAAGGCGAGTCGGCCAAGGCGCAGGAAGTTCTGGAGAAATATCTCCGCGAGGTCGAGAATACGGCGGTCGGCCATCAAGACTTGGCCTACGTCCACCTCAGCCGGAATCGCCTCGATCTTGCCGCCCGGGAGCTTGAGACGGCCGAGACTCTCGATCCGTCAGACTGGGGGAATCGCAGCCTCCGCGGAGATATCCTTTTGTTGAAGGGCGATCTCGTCGGGGCGGAAGCCGAGTATCGCGCCTTGCTCGGCGAGAAACTCCCCATGGCCAGATACTACGGCTATCTCGGACTCTTTGATTTGCTTCCTCTCGAAGGCCGCTACGAGGAATTAAAAAAGATTATGTCTCCCTTGGTTGAGCAGTCGCGGAGCGTGGGAGCCGGCGAGGCCGAATGGAACGGCCGTTTCGCCGTCGCCTATTCGTCATGGCAATCCGGCCGGCCGGTCGTCGCCGTCGACGAATGCCAAAGGGCTTACGGCGTCAATGGCGGACGCCAGGATTCGGACTATAAAAGACAGACCCTGCATCTCAAAGGTTTCGCCTATCTAGGTTTGAATCGGATCGCCGAGGCGGAAAAAACGGCCGGAGAGCTCAAGGCGCTCATCGACAAGGGATTGAACCGGAAAGCGATTCGCCTCTATGATCATCTCACGGGAGCGGTCGAGCTGGCGCGGAACAATACGCCTAAAGCGCTTGAATATCTCGAGAGGGCCGTGCGCCTGCTCCCCTTTGGTCCGTTCGAAAAAGACGCCTGGTTCCTCGAGACGTTGGCGAGCGCTTACCTCCGGGCGGGCGATTTGGAAAAGGCGCGGGCGGAGTACGAAAAAATCACGGTTTTAACGTCCGGGCGGTTGGGCTACGGCGATATTTACGCCCGGAGCTTCTATCATCTCGGCCAGATCTCTGAGAAACTGGGTGATAAAGCCAGGGCCCGCGAGAATTTCCGAAAATTCCTCGACCTCTGGAAAAACGCCGACGCCGACCTTCCCGAACCGGCCGAGGCGAAAAAGCGCCTGGCCGGCCTGTCCTAAAAGGCTAAAGAAAAAGGGGGACGGAATCGTCCGTCCCCCTGAAAATCCTGTCTCTTACTTTTTGTCGGCGGTCGCGGCCTTGATCGAGTCGATCGTTTTCTGAATCCCTTCCTTGATCTGGGGCGGTTGAGCGGGAGCGAGGGAAAGGGCCTTCTCGGCGGCCTTCAGCGCTTCGCCGTAGTTTTTCATCTTCTGGTAGACCATGGCCAGAGCGTTAAACGAGCTGTAGGCGTTCGGCGTCAGCTCGGTCACTGATTTGGCGGCAGCCAAAGCGCTTTCGAGGTTGGTCCCCTGTTGAGCCCAGAACTGAGCGTATCGGCCAAGAGTGGGACTGCTTTTTGCGTTCTGGCTTATGTACTCCGGGCCGTAGACGGCGAGGGCTTTTTCCGGCCGGCCCGCATCCATGTAGATCTGGGCGGCCATTGGAACAGCGGTCATCCCCGGGGGAGCGCCCATGGGGATCATCCCCGGGGGGCCGCCCATAGGGACCGCCGGAACGGCGTCCGCTTTGGCGGCCGGCGGAGGCGCCGCCGCAACCTTCAGCATCTGGTCCGCGGTTTCGACGGCCTTGGCCTTGTCGCCTTTGAGGAGATAGAGCCGGGCGAGGTTTCCATAGGCGGACATCACGCCCCGTCCTTGGGCGAGTTCGATCGCCTTCGGGGACAGTTCAATGCCCTTGTCCACGGGGTCTTTGTCGAACAGGATGCGGGTTACCCAACCGCTGTAAGCGGAGCCTTCCTTGGGGAAGCGGGCCGCGTATCCTTCGAAGAACTTCGTCGCGTCTTCCTTCAAGCCTGCGCGCCCGTAGAGCCTGCTCAAGCTGCTGTAGCCGTCCTTGACGATTTGGCTGTCGGGGTACTTCTTCACGAAAGCCAGGAGCGCGGCCGGGTCGGGCGGCCGGGCGGACATGGAGCCCGTGCCGATGTTGAATTCGGCATACTGGGTATAGGAAACCTTGTCCTTGTTCCGGCCGTATTCCGTCGTCCCCTTCTTTCCGTCCGGATCGAGGGCGACGACCTGCTTGTACATCTCGTTCGCTTTGTCCGTGTTGTAGCGGTCGCCGTACTTTTCGGCCAGCTTGAAAACGGCCTCGATGTTCTTGGGATCTTTCGTGTAGAGTGTTTGGAAACTCTTAAAAGTGTCGATCCCCTGGATGACCTTGTCGACCTGCTTCTGGAAATCATCCGCCGGGGGCCCGTAGCCGACGATCCAATCGACCTCGGAGCCGTCCGGGTCGATAAAGAGGATTGTCGGGGTCGCCCGGATGCCGAACTTGTCGAAAATGACTTTTCCGTCAGGTTCCTGGGACGTGGCTTGGAACAGGACGAAATTCTTGGTCAGGTAGTCCTGATACTTGGCGTTTTCGAGGAACTGCTCACCGAGCAGTTTGCAGCTCCCTCACGTATAGGAGTTGAAATCGAGGAGCAGCTTCTTGTTCTCGGTCTTGGCCTTGGCTAGGGCTTCGTCGAGCGTGCCCTTGAAGAAGTTATTCTCGGCGAAGGCCGCGGAGGCGAGAAGAAGAAGAGCGGAAACCATAATGACTTTTTTCATGCGCACCTCCGTCCGGAAATATATATCAATTGATATGGGGATGCAAGAGCAAGAAACGGGGCATAAAAAAAGGGGGGACAAGATGCCTCGTCCCCCTTTAAAAGAAATTCTTACTTTTTGGCTGGCGCGCCCTTGAGCTTTTCGAGCTGTTTTTTGTAGTTCTCTTTGACCTGATCGGGAGCCAGCTCGATCGCTTTTTCCTCCGCTTTGATCGCCTCGGGGATGTTGTTCATCTTTTCGTGGACGAGGCTGAGCGTGGACCAGATGTAATAAGCGGTGGGCATGAGCTCGGTCGCCTTCTTGGCCGCGGCGAGGGCGTCGTTCAGGTTCTTACCCTGACGAGCCCAGAACCCGGCGTAACTATAGAGGGCGCTCCCGTCGGCCGCGCTCTTCCTGGCGAAAGCCGGCCCGTAAATAGCAAGGGCTTTGTCGTCCTTGCCCGTTTTGACGTAGGCGTTGGCCGCCTGGGAAAGGAAGTAGGAATTGTCGGGCTGGAGCTTGAGGGCCGTTTCGGCCATCGACACGGCGCTGTCCTGGTTGGCGTTCTGGCCCAGCCAGAAGCTCGCGTATGAGGCGAGGCTGTAGCCCAAGCTCGAGATCTGTCCCTCCATGAAGCTTTTACCGTAGAGCTCTTCGGACTTGGCTTTGTCACCCTTGAGAATGTAGAACTGGGCCAGGAGGTTGTTGATGCTGGCGCTGGGATTGAAGTCCGTCATCTCCTCGATCTTGGCCGCCAGCTCGGCGCCTTTGTCAAGGGGCTCCTTGTCCCGAACGATGCGCGACAGCCAGCTGAAGAGGACCATCGGGTCGTTCGGGTATATGGCCGCATATTCGGGGAAGAATTTGGCCGCTTCCTCTTTCGGGGCCGAGTAGCTGTAATAGCCTGACATGCGCTGGTAAGCCTGCTTGACCAGCTTGCTCTTCGGATATTTGGCGATGAAGGTCTTGACCGGGGCGACGTCAGGTTTTTGGCCGCTCAAAGATCCCGTGGCCAGCGAGAACTCGGCGAATTCGGTGTAGGGAACGGTGATCTTATAATACTCTTGGGTGTATGTACCGGCCTTGCCCTGCGGATCGAGAGCGATGACCTCTTTGTACTTTTCCGCTGCCTTCGCCTCGTCGTAGCGTTCGCTCCATTTTCGGGCGACTTTGAAGACGGTCGCGACATCCTTGGGATTCTTGGCGTAGGCGGAGGCGAGGGCTTTATACGTTCCGTCTCCGGCCACCATCTTGGCCAGCGAGTCCTGGAATTTCTCCGCCGGAGGGTCGTAGCCGACCGACCAGTCGATCTCGGAGCCTTCCCCGTCAAGGACCATCGTGGTCGGCGTGGCGCGGATCCCGAATTTCTTGAAGACCGCGTCGCCGGCCGGTTCCTGGAGAACAGCCCGGAACAGGATGAAATTAGTGTTGAGGAAGCCGTGGAACTTCGTATTTTCGTAGAACTGCTCACCGAGCAGTTTGCAGCTCCCTCAGGTGTAGGAGTAAAAATCGACGAGAACCAGCTTGTGGTCGCTCTTGGCCTTGGCCACCGCTTCGTCCAAGGTGCCCTTGAACCAAGTCTGGGCCGAGGCTATCGAGGCGAGCGCAAGCACGAGAGCCAGGGTGAGGAATTTTTTCATGCGAATACTATAGAACAACGGTCCGATATAATCAATCGATTGTTCAGGGGTGGAGCGAATACGTGAACGATATCTTCACGCCCGGCTTCAGCATGGCCCAGACGGGGCAATACTTCTCCTCGGACAGCCGGATGGCCTTTTCCACGGCTTCGGCGTTGAGACCTGTGCCCTCGACCTCATACTCCAGCCGGATCTCGGTAAAGACGGTCGGATGTTCGGCGCGTCTAGCTCCTTCCGCTTTGACCGTGAAGCCCCGGACATCCTGCTTCATCTTCTGGAGGAGCGAAATGACGGTCTGGGCGCTGCAGGAAGCCAAGCTCATCAACAGGAGTTCCATCGGCTTGATCCCGTTCCCGTCGCCGAGCGGCGGAGCATGATCGATGGCCACGACTTGTTCGTGTTCCGCCTTCCCCCGGAAATGCAGTTTTTCCGTCCATGTCACCCGGGACGATAAGATTTGGTCCGCCATGCGCTCCTCCTCCGCCGTTCCTAATTGACCTGCTTGACCGTCTTTCGCGGGATCCGCGCGTCGCTCATGGCGGCGTGATAAGCGAAGGAGGCCATGATGACGGCGTTCTTCATCAGGTCCTCAGGCACGAGCGTATCGTAAAAGTCCATGTTGGCGTGGCCGCCGATGCCGACGCGGTCCTGGAGGAACTGGAATCCGGGCAGTCCGGCCCGGTCGAACGAGACGTGGTCGGTGCTGCCCACGCTCTGGATGGTGATGGCAGTCAGGCCCAAGTCGCGGAAGGGCGCCATCCATTCGGCGAAGATCGGGCGGACGAACTCATTGCCCTGCAAGTTGATCCCGCGGAACGCGCCCGCGCCGTAATCCTGGTTGAAATAGACCGAGAATTTCTCGTAGTCCGGGGTGACGCCCTTCTTCGGGTCCCGCGGATCGCCGAAATGCTTCAGAATGTATTCGCGGGAACCGTGCAGGCCCTGTTCCTCGCCGCCCCAGAAGACCACCCGGATCGTCCGGCGGGGCTTGGCCCCGATCGCTTTCAGGATGCGGGCCGCCTCGAGGGCCACGGCGCAGCCGCCGGCGTCGTCGGTAGCGCCGGGGCTGGCATGCCAGGAATCGAAGTGGGCCCCCATCATCACCACCTCGTCCTTGAGATCGGTCCCCGGGATCTCGCCGACGACGTTCGAAGCTTTCTCGATCGCCTCGCCGATCCGGTTGCGGACCTCGACCTCGATCTTGACCGGGATGTTCCGCCGCAGGATCCGGACCATCCGGTTGTAATGCTCTAGAGTCACCTCGATGATCGGCATCGAGGCCAGGTCCTTTTCCCGCGACCATTTATCGGTGTTCACGCCGGGCCGGCCGAAGCCGCGAACGATCCCGAACGACCCGCCGTCGCACTGGAGGACGGCCAGGGCGCCCTCGGCCTTGAAGAACGCGATCTTCTCCTCGGGCCGGACGAGGTCGGGATTGGCCGGAGCCGGGGGAGCGGCGCGGGGCGCGGGCGGAACGACGGTCTGTTCGAGCCTTTTCAATTCCTCGTCGGTCCGGCGCGAGAATCCTTGGGGAAGGGCGGCCAGATCCATGGCGACAAGCGGCGAGGCCAACACGGCGACGCCTTTCAACTTGCCCCGGTATTTCTCAAGATCCTTTTTCGTCTGGATCTCGGCCTGGACGGCCGGACAGATCACCTTCCCATTCGTGCCGGGAGTATAGGCCACAGAAAATCCCATCATATATTGGTAGTCCGGCTCGAGCATGTGCAAGGAGAAATATTCGTTATCCCAGGCGGCGCCGTAATCCATGAACGGCTCGATGACGGCGTTGACCAGGCCGAGCTTTTCCATTTTGTCCCTGGCCCAGGCTTGGGCGCGCTTCATGTCCTGAGACAGGGTCAGCCGGGCGCCCAGGACGTCGGTCATGTAGCCGACGATGTCCATGACCTGAGATCGCTGGAAACCCTCCTCGCGGATCTTGGCTACCATAGTCTCGTCCACCTTGGGTTGTTCGTTCAGGGAATAGGCCATGAACGGCAGAAGGACCATCGCCGCCGCCAATGTTTTTTTCAGGATCGTCATCGCCGGCCTCCTTTATCCATAGTCCCGGAAAACCAGAAAATATCAATTTTAGAGGAGAGAGTCAATTTTCTTAAGAGGGGGAGACGACTAAAAAGGGGATCCGCTTTTATATCCCTTCCGATTTTTCGTTTTTTTCTTGGAGATATATTCCACGCCTTCAAGAGCTTTGAAATCTTCATCCTGAGTATAGACCACCGCCTTAAAGAGCGCTGCCGTGGCGGCGATGATGCTGTCGGACATTTAGTTTTTGTATATTCCTTGGCGCGGGCCGAAAGAAAAGAGAACCAATGTGTCTTTTTCCCATTGATAAATGAGGCGTCTGGCCTGGCCTCTCGCGGCATAGGAATAAGATCGAAGATGTCCCAGCTCGCCTTTCAGCTTTTTCCCGATCTGCGGATCTTTGAGGATTGCTGCGATCGCCAATCTCAAGCCCATGGACTCCGCTTCATCTCTGATTTTCTTCCTGAGTTTGGAAAATTTCGAAGTTTCAAGAAGCTTCATGACTCTTCGAGCTTGAGTTCGGACATTCTGCCGGCCTCGTAATCGACCTGAGCTTCTAGAATGTCTTTGATCTCCTCGATCGTCAGTTCCGG
>JAPKZI010000161.1 GCA_026393865.1 Candidatus Aminicenantota bacterium | reverse complement strand
TCTTCATTCCCGGCGAGCTCGTCCAGGCCGCAGTCAACCCGGCTCAGGCGATCCTTCTTGAAGCTCTCGCCGTAACGGGATTTTACGCATTCCTCGGCCGCGCCGAATTTCTTCACAAACACATTCCGAATTCGCAGGATCATTTTAGACAGAAATAGCCGATGATGATGAATTCGGTTCGTGCCGCGAATTGAAAACAACCGATGAGCGATGACGGCTTGATCAAGAAAAAACTCGAGGCCGCGCCCATGAGACGGCGCAGTTTTCTCGGCTGGAGCTCGTTCTTCGGCGGCTCGGCCCTGACTTCGTCCAAGCTGGCTAAGAAACTCGGGCTCGGGCCGCGCGCTAAGTCCGCCCCAGTCCTTCAAGAAGCCTCCGCCGAAGCCAAAATGATCCGGACCGGCTGTCCTTCTCACAACTGCGGCGGCCGGTGCCTCCTCAAGGTCTATGTCCGCGACGGCAAAATCGTCCGGATCGAAGGCGACGACCGGCCGAACGATGGTGTCGAGGACCCCCAGCTTCGGCCCTGCGTCCGCGGCCGGGCCTACCGCCGCCGCCAGGACCATCCCGACCGCCTTCTCCACCCCATGAAGCGGACGGGCCGGCGCGGCGAAGGAAAATTCGTCCGCATCTCCTGGGACGAGGCGCTGGACAAGGTCGCCTCCGAAATGAAGCGCGTCAAGGAAACCCACGGCAACACTGCGATCTACGTCCCCTACGGCACGGGCAGCTACAACCAGATCAACGGCCGCCAGACCGCGCAGCGCCTCATGAATCTCTTCGGCGGCTCGCTCGATTTTTATAACAGTTACTCCTGGGCCGCCATTTCCTGCGCCACCCCCTACGTCTACGGAACGAACGTTACCGGCAACCAGCGCCAGGACTGGCTCAACTCGAAGTACATCCTCATGTGGAGCTGGAACCCGGCCGAGATGCGCGACGGTACCAACTCGGAATACTTCCTGAAGAAGGCCAAGGAGAAAGGGGCCAAGCTCGTCTGTATCGATCCGCGCATGACCCTCAGCGCCGTGGGTCTCGCCGACGAATGGATCCCCATCCGCCACGGGACTGACGCAGCGATGATGTCGGCCATGGCCCACGTCATGATCACTGAAAAGCTCATCGACGCCGGCTTCATCAAGACGCACTGTGTCGGCTTCGACGAGACGCAGATGCCCCCGGGGGCCGAAGGCGCCGAGAGCTACAAGGATTACATCCTCGGATCCCGCGACGGCGTGGCCAAGACGCCCGAGTGGGCCGAGCCGATCTGCGGCGTCCCCAAAAAGACGATCGTCCGTATCGCCCGCGAATACGCCACGGCCAAACCGGCCGTGCTGTATCAAGGCTACGGCATGCAGCGCCGGGCCTACGGCGAGCAGGTCGTCCGGGCCGGCTGCGTGTTGGCCGCCATCACCGGGACCGTCGGCGTCCCCGGCGGCTGGGCCGGCGGGATCGCCCTCCAAGCGCCCGACGGAGGCCCGGCCTGGACCGTTTTTCCGACCGGCTCCAACCCCGTCAAGGCGAAGATCCCCTCCTTCCTCTGGACCGAGGCCGTTCTCCGCGGCAAGGACATGGGACCGACCGACGGCCTCGTCGGCGCCGAAAAGCTCGGGACGAACATAAAGATGATCTACGCCGTGGCCTGCAACGCCCTCATCAACCAGCACGCCAACATCAACCGGACGGCCAAGATCCTGGCCGACGAAAAGCTCGTCGAATTCCTCGTCGTCCAGGACAACTTCCTGACGCCGACGGGACGTTTCGCGGACCTCCTCCTCCCCGCCTGCACCCAGTTCGAGACCTGGGGCGTCGCCGACGGCTGGAAGTATGGCGACGAGGTCATCCTCATGCCCAAAGTCGTCGACCCGCCGGGCGAAGCGAAGAGCGACTACCGGATCTGCGCCGACATCGCCCAGCGGCTCGGACTTGGCGACGCTTACACCGAAGGCCGGGACGAGCGCGACTGGGTCGCCTGGTCCATCGAATTCTTCCGCAAACAGCGCTTCCCAAACGTCCCGGCGCTCGACGAGTTCGAAAAGTCCAATATCGGCGTCTATTCCGTTCCCGTGACGAAACCGGCCGTAGCCTTCGCCGAATTCCGCAAAGACCCGATGAACCATCCTCTTCCTACGCCGTCGGGCAGGATCGAGATCTTTTCCCAGCGGCTCCATGACCTGAACAAGCCGGACGTCATTCCGGCCGTCCCAAAATACATCCGGGAATGGGAAAGCCCGTTCGGACCCGAAGCGAAAAAATACCCGCTCCAGGTCGTCGGCCACCACTACCTGGCGACCGTCCACTCGACCCTCGACAACGTCGACTGGCTGCGCGAGGCCTGGCCCCAGCGCGTTTTCATCAATCCCCTCGACGCCGAAGCCCGCGGCGTGGCCAACGGCGACCAGGTCAAAGTTTACAACGACCGCGGCGCGACGCTCGTCCGCTGCCGGGTGACCAAGCGGATCATGCCCGGCGTGATCGCCATCCCGCAGGGCGCTTGGTGGGATCCCGATGAAAAAGGCGTGGACCGGCGCGGCTCGGTCAACGTCCTGACCTCCGAGCGCTGGACGCCGCTCGCCTTCGGCAACGCTCAACACACGATCATGGCCCAGGTGGAGAAAGCCTGATGGAACAACAGACCTGGGTCCGGCAATACGCCTTTTATTTCGACTCGAGCGCCTGCACGGGCTGCAAAGCCTGCCAGGTCGCCTGCAAGGACAAGCACGACCTGCCGGTCGACATCCTTTGGCGCCGGGTCTACGAGGTGACGGGCGGGACCTGGAAAAAGGAGGGCGGCGTTTGGGTCCCCGCCGTCCTTTCCTATTACCTGTCCATGGCCTGCCATCACTGCGAAAAACCGATCTGCGGGGAGGGATGTCCGACCAAGGCCATATACAAGCGCGATGACGGCATCGTCATGCTTGAAACGCTGGCCTGCATCGGATGCCGCTATTGCGAGTGGGCCTGCCCTTACGGCGCGATTCAGTTCGATCCGGCCAGCCGGGTGGTCACGAAATGCCATTTCTGTTACGACTATCTGGCTCTGGGCGAACCGCCGGCCTGCGTCTCCGCCTGCCCGATGAGGGCGCTGGACTTCGGCGACCTGTCCGAGCTGCGCAAAAAATATGCCGGCACGCGGGAGATCTTCCCCCTCCCCGAGGCTTCGCTCACCGAGCCGGCCCTCGTGATCAAGCCGCATCGCGACGCGGCGCGCGCGTCCAAGGACACCGCCGAAGTCGCCAACTGGGAAGAGATCTGACATGTCCCCGACGGCGGCGAAAGAGTGGCCGCTAATCGCCTTTACCCTTCTCTCCCAGATCGCCGTAGGAGCGTTCTGGACGCTCGCCGCCGCCCATCTTTTTTCCTGGGAAGCGCGGGTTCGAGGGGAGAACGAGTTCCTGGTCCTTCCGGGGCTCGTGATCGTCGCCGCGCTGCTCGTCGCGGCAGCCGCTCTCTCTTTTTTTCATCTCGGACGGCCCAAGCGCGCCGTTTTCGTCCTGGCCAATCTCCGCAGGTCCTGGCTGAGCCGTGAGATCCTCTTTGAGCTGGCCTTCCTGGCCATGGTCGTCCTCCTCGCCTTTTTCTCCCGGCGGAGGGCGGAACCCATGGCCCTCGTCCAGGGAGCCTATATCCTTGCCTCCCTGTTCGGGGCGCTCTTTCTTTTCAGCATGTCGAAGCTTTACATGTTGAGGACGGTCCCCGCCTGGCGCGGTCTCTATACGCCCCTCTCCTTTTTCCTGTCGGCCCTGCTCCTGGGACCATTGGCGGCCGCGGCCGGGCAAGAGCGGCTTTTCGCATTCCCGGAACGGGCGTACGCCTTCCAGGATGTCGTGGGGATTTCCGCCCTCGCCGCCGTCGCCCTCATCGTCCTGATGAGCCTCCTCTTCACGCCGAGAATCGGTTTTTTAGGGACAAAAACGGCCACGCTTCTCGAATTTCCCGCTCAGCGGATATATCCTCTCCTCTTCTTCCGGCTCTTGTTCCTCGCGGCGACCATCCTGTTCATCGCGCTCTATCATGACGTCGAGCGCGGCGCGCTGATGAGGCTGGCCTTTGTCAGCGCCGGCGCGGCCGAAGTCCTGGGACGATATCTTTTTTACGCAGTCTACAGCCGGATCGGCGTCTGAAAATGAAGAAAAAAGGAACAGCCGTTCTCGATGTCGTCCAGGCCCGCTATCCCGGTCTGGTCGAAAAGGTCCGCGGGCTGATCGAAGGCTCCGAG
>JAPKZI010000014.1 GCA_026393865.1 Candidatus Aminicenantota bacterium | reverse complement strand
ATAGGTCGCTTTCCGGAAGCCCGGCCCCTTCCGGTCGAAGGACGAGTTTAACATGAAGAAATGCCTTGCGGTCGTTTTTGGCTTGAGTTTGCTCGTTCCCATGCCTGCCCGAGCCCAGCAGGGCCAGATCCCCAATGCCGGGGAATTGGAAATCGCCCTGCGCAAGCTCAACGTCCTCGGCAGCGCTCTTTTCATCGGAGCCCATCCGGACGATGAAAATTCCTCCGTTTTGGCCTATCTCTCGAAGGGCCGGAACTTGCGGACGGCCTATCTGTCCGTCACCCGCGGCGAAGGCGGCCAAAACCTGATCGGCTCGGAGAAAGGACCCGAGATCGGACTCCTCCGGACGCAAGAGCTCATGTCGGCCCGCCGGGTGGACGGGGCCGAACAGTTTTTTACCCGGGCCGTCGATTTCGGCTATTCCAAGACGGCCGAGGAGACATTTGAATTCTGGGGAAAGGACAGGATCCTCGGCGATATTGTCTGGGTGATTCGAAAATTCCGGCCCGATGTGATCCTCACCCGTTTTACGCCCGAGAACGCCGGCGGACACGGCCACCATATCGCCGCCGGACTGCTGACCAAGGAGGCGTTTGTCGCGGCCGCCGACCCGAAGAGATTTCCCGCACAATTGAAATACGTTTCGGTGTGGAAAGCCAAGCGATTGCTCTGGAACACCTTCCGTTCTCCGCAGGCGGAGGCCAAGGTCCAGCTGCGGATGGATACGGGCGCCTACAATCCTTGGCTCGGAAAATCCTACACGGAAATGGCCGGAGAGAGCCGGTCCCAACACAAGAGCCAGGGATTCGGCTCGGCCGGGCGGCGGGGGGCGCAATATGATTCCTTCGAGCTGATGGATGGCGACCCGGCGGCCGCGGACATTTTCGACGGGGTCGATGTCACCTGGAATCGCGTTCCCGGAGGACGGGCCGCGGGGCTGCAACTGGCCGAGATCTTGAGGTCTTTTGACTCCGAACATCCTTCGAAATCGATCCCCGGCTTGCTGGGCGTTTACGCGGAATTGGCCAAGCTCGGGGAGGAGCCTTGGATCGGGCTGAAAAAGGACGAGCTGCTGCGGGTCATTCAAGCCTGCGCCGGGTTGTGGATGGAAGCCGTCGCCGGCGATTATTCCGCGGCTCCGGGAGACCAAATCCAAGTCAAGACGACGCTCGTCAACCGGTCCGACCAGCCGATGACGCTTCACAGCCTCGGCGTTCCGGGCCTCGCCCCGGACTCGATTCTCGATCGCTCCCTCAAGAACAATGAGCCCGTGACCATAGAGAAAACGATTCTCATCCCCAAAGATTTTCCCCTCTCCCAGCCTTATTGGCTGGAGGCTCCCCATCAGGACGGCTTCTTTTTTATCCGCGAGCAAAATGTCACCGGGTTGGCGGAGAACCCTCCCTCTATCGAAATCAAACTCGGCTTGGACGCCGGCGGAAAACTTCTGGAGTATTCCATCCCCTTGTCCTTCCGTTGGACGGATCAGGTGGACGGCGAACTGTATCGGCTTTTTGAAGTCCGGCCTCCGGTGACCCTTCAGATCGAAGAAAAAGTCGGCATTTTCGCGGGTGAAAATTCAAAGAAAATCAAAGTCAAGCTCAAGAGCCACTCTCAA
>JAPKZI010000093.1 GCA_026393865.1 Candidatus Aminicenantota bacterium | reverse complement strand
CCGATGTCGACGATGTCGAACGGAACGCAGACCGGCGCCTGGGCGCCGTCCAAAGCGAACCAGATCCCCTTGTCGCGAGCCAGCTTCGAAACCTCCTTTTCGGGAAATCGCTGGCCCGTCGTGCAGGTCACATGGCTGAAGAAGATCAGGCGCGTCCGGGCGTTGATCAGGCGGGCAATGCGCTCGACGTTGCCCATGCCGCTTGCCTTGTCGGGCTCAAAGAGGCGGATGACGATGCCGTCCCGCTGCATGCGGTTGAGGAGGCCTGTGCTGAGGGCTACGTGCTCATGGGTGGAGGTGATGACCTCGTCGCCCTTTTTGAGGGGGAGACCGTTGATGATCATGTTGATCCCCTCCGTGGCGCAATTGATCAGGGCCAGGTCCTCCATCCGGCACGTTTTCCCGAGCACCCGAGCCAGCTTTTCTTTAACGCGCGACCACTCTTTGGCGTCATGGCCTGCGCTCGGGGCCCGCTCTTCGGCCCGGGTCCACTCCTGGAAGCTGTTGAGGACGGGCAGGGGGCATGATCCCAGGCCGCCGAAATTCAGGAAGGTCCAGTCAGGATCCAGGATGAACTGGTCGCGGACCAGCTGCCAGAAATAATCCTCGTTGTCGAGGGCCGCGGTCTCGAACAAGCGGGGCAACGACTCCGGCCTAATGTCCCGCGATAAGGCTAAACTACCGATGACGGCCGCCGTCCCTTTGAAAAAATCCTTGCGCTTCATGGTTTGGCCTCCTCCAGGATAATGAAGGGAAAAATTAATGTGCTTGTCATCCTGAGCGGAGCGAAGGATCCCATCGTGGAAGAAGTTTTGCTACGCTCGACATGACCTAGACGCGAAATGATCTATGATGTTCAATTCAGGAATCTCATCACGATTCCGGAGCTGACTATATCGCCCGGCGCGGATCGCTGTCAAGGAAGAGCGGCTATTTTTCCGGAGAGCTCGATCCCTTGTATTTCGGTTTTATGGTCACCGTGATCGGAATTCTCTTCATAAGGCTGAAGGCGTCCGTCTTCAAGAAAACGATTTCATAGGTGCCGAGGAAGCCAGGGCCTGGCAGCCAGGAGAAAGCTCCGGTCCGCTCGTCGAGCGTCGAGCCGATAGGCAGTGGCCGCAGTTCGTCTCCAACCACGACATACCCTCCATACGCCGTCCCTTCGCCCAAATCAAGCTCGATCCGTTCCACCTCTCTCATTTCGAGATGAAGTGAGCCGAGGTTGTCGGGCATCATTGCCTCGGGCGAAGCGCTCAGATTGAAGCCGCGCCTCACGCTAAGGGAATCGAAAGACAGCGGGAGGTTCGATAAAGACTCCATTGTGGGGATCGCCGCGTCGCTTAGCTCCTCACGATGACTAATAGACGCAACCGCGCCTCCCGTGTTGACGACATTGAAGTAGCGCGAGCCGATGCCGTCCGCCTGACCCGCGTCGTCCGTGGCAATCCAAAAGATCGTGTGCACTCCGTTCGCGTATGTGGTCGTATCCAAATAATAGGCGCCGACCGGACCGGCCGAGTTATTCAATCCCGGGAAGGCCGTCGCCACATCCACCCGGTATTGGTTATAAACATTCGGCGCAGTAGCCAAATTCCCCACCTTGACGCTGTCCACATACACATCGATCGTCGACCCGTTCTTCGCTACCGTCTTCGGCATCGGCGTCAATACCCAGCCGAAGTTGAGGAAGAGATTTCCCGACGCGTCCCCGCCCTGCGTCGGCGTGGCAGGAAGTTGGTCAGCAGCATGTACCCCCAGCCGGCCCGGTAGTTCAGGGGATATCCGGCATAGCCGGTTTCGACGTCCGGCCTGGCCCCTTCGACGAAGAGGCCGTAACCGACGAACACCAGCCCGTCCGGCCCGATGACCCCGGTCGGGTCAGTCGCATGCGGATCCCGCTTGACCATGACCAGAGTCACTTCGATATCGTCAAGCACCCAGCCCGTAACCGGGATTGCCCCCGTGATCCCCGTCGTTCCGTTGATTGGAGTGGCGAAGTCCCCGAAGGGCAGCGTGCTCGTCCCCGCCGCTTTGACCGTCAATCCCACATTGATCGTCTGGGGGCTGTTGGCGGCGTTCGGATCCGACACGGTGATCGTCCCCTGGTACGCTCCCGCCGTCAAGTTTGCCGCCAAGCCGGTTGGATTGACGTAAACATGGATGAGACCCGTTCCCATCCCCGATGCCGGAGTTACCCCGAGCCA
>JAPKZI010000173.1 GCA_026393865.1 Candidatus Aminicenantota bacterium | reverse complement strand
CCGCGTTCCGCGATCGGCATCAATCCACCCCCACGGTTTCGGCGAACAGGTCCTCGAGCGAGGTCCGGCTCTTGATGAAATAGCGGATCTGAACGTTCTCGAGCGCCGCCGTCCGGAAAATCTCGGTCCGGGAGAGGTCGGCCGGCATATAGATCTTCATGAGCTCGTCCTCGGTCTCCTCAATCCGGCACCCCTTTTCTTTCAAGGCCTTCAGGAAGCCCGCGGTTTCGCCCTTGGTCCGGAGCTCATACAGGCTGAACTGGATCTCCTTCAACGCCTCGAGCTCGCCCTGGGCGGCGACCTTGCCCTTGTTCAGGATGACGACATGCGAACAGGTGTCTTCGATATCGGTCAGGATATGGGACGAGACGAGGACCTGGATGTTCTTCTTCGAGGAGATGTCCTTGATGAGGTCCAGGATCTCCCTGCGGCCCTGGGGATCCAGGTTGCTCGTCGGCTCGTCCAGGAAGAGGAGCTTCGGATCATGGACGAGCGCCTGGGCCAGCTTCAGCCTCTGCTTCATCCCCGCCGAATACGTTTCGAGGAGACGGTAGCGGGACTCACCGAGCCCGACGTAGAACAGGACATCGTGGGCCCGCTTCATGGCTTCCTGCCGCGGCATCCCCGACAACTCCCCGAAATAAGCGGTGAAGGTCACCGCGTCCATGCCGGGGATCAGGCAATCGTCCTCAGGCATGTAGCCGACGGAGCGGCGAATGAGGAATTGGTCCTTCCGGATGTCATAGCCGAGAACGCGGCCTTCCCCCTGGGCGGGGTTGAGAAATCCGAGGAGGATGCGGAGAAGAGTGCTTTTTCCGGCGCCGTTCGGTCCGAGCAGGCCGCAGGCCCCCTCGCCGAGGGTCAGATCCACGCCGTCCAGGGCGGTGATCTTTCCGTAATGAAAACGGATGTCCTTGAGTTCGATGTTCATTTCACCGGTCGTCATTGCTAGACGCTCTTTCGTTTCCGAGGTCTCGACTGAAACGCGGCCTCAGTCTCATCTACGAATTTCGATCCGAAAAGTTCCCCGCGGGCGTTCCTTCGCCGTAGACCAGGGCCCGATAGGCCTTCTCGATCCGGTCCCAATTCTCCTCCCGGTCGAGCGACCAATACCGGCCGAGGACGGTCACGACCTCGCCCGCGCCGAGCGCCCGGCACATCTCTTCCACTTTTTCGACATAGAGAGCGCCGCTCTCGGGCTTCTCTCCCCGGCGGCCGATGAATCCGTGGACATAGACGTCGGACAGGCCGGCGTCCTTGGCCATTTGGAGCAGGGCGAAGAGATGCTCGATCGTCCCGTGCGAGCTGTAGTGGGAGATGATGCCCATGAGATGAAGGCGGCGACGCCCCTCTCTGGCGATCTGCAGGGCCCGGAGAAAAACCGCGTTGGAGAAAAAGCTCCGGTCTTCCACGGCCCGGTCGATCCGGACGCGGTCGAGGAGAATCCGGCGGCCGGCGCCCAGATGGAGATGGCCCGCCTCGGAATTTCCGACCGTGCCGGGCGGCATCCCCACCGCTTCGCCGGACGATTCCAGCAAAGCGCGCGGGAATCGGGACCAAAGGGCGTCGAAGGCCGGCGTCCGGGACTGGGCAATGAGGTTCCCGGCCCGGTCGTTCCTCATCCCCCAACCGTCCAGGATAAGCAGGACGATCTTTCCGCGCTTGGCAAACCGATCGGGCCTTTCGGCGAGAAGGCTCCGGCCTGTCATCTCGACGGGAGCGGGGAGACCCAGAAGATCGAGGACGGTCGGGGCGACGTCGGCCAGTTCGCCGCTCGGACGCAGGTCGATGGCGGCCGGCCGATCGAGCGAAAAATCGGCCAGAATGAAGGGCACGGGATTCTTGGTGTGCCCCGTGTTGACCTGGCCGTCCGGATAGAGCCACTCCTCGACCGTCCCATGGTCGGCGGTCACGATCAAGGTCACCCGCCGCCGTTTCGCTTCCGAGACGACGCGGCCCAACTGGGCATCCACGGTCTCGACGGCGCGGACGACCGCCGGCCTGTTCTCGATGTGCCCGACAACGTCCACGTTGGCGAAATTGGCCATGACGACCGGAACCCGGGGGTCCTCGATCTTTCGTAGGATCTCGTCGGCGACCGACGCCGCGCTCATCTCCGGCTTCTGGTCATAATTGAAGATGCCCGCGGGCGAAGGGACGATGATCCGCTCCTCTCCGGGAAAGAGGGTGTCGGACTTCCCGTTCATGAAAAAGCCGATATGGGCCGCCTTTTCGGACTCGGCGATCTTCGCCAATCGAAAACCGGCGGAGGACAGGACTTCGGCCAGCGTGTTCGCGATCTTCCCGTCCTTGGCGAAGGCGGCCTCCGCCCGCAGGCTCGGGTCGTACTCGATCATCGTCACGAAATGGAGGTTCAAGTTCTTTTCGACCGGAAAGCGGGAGAAATCCGGGTCGGTCAGGCTTTGGGTGATCTCGATCTCGCGCTCGCCGCGGATATCATAAAAGATCACCGTGTCGCCGGACCCGATCCGGCCGAGAGGTTCGCCGAACGGGTTCACTTTGACGATGGGCTCGAGCGCTTCGTCCTCTTGGCCGGCGCGGTAGGCGGCCCGGATGGCCGGGCCGAGGGAAGACACGTTCCGAGGACCTTCGTTAGGGTGGTTCATGGCCGCTCAAATGAGTTTCTACTATAGAGGCGGGACGGGATGTTGTCAATCCAATGGCCCGGCTCTTTTCTTTCCGGTCCCGGTTATAATAAGATGAATGGACGATAGGCACGGATCCCGCATGAGAGGAGCAATTATTATGAAAAAAACGACGATCGGGCTGATGATGGTTCTCTTTCTTCTGG
>JAPKZI010000107.1 GCA_026393865.1 Candidatus Aminicenantota bacterium | reverse complement strand
AGGGATGCTAAAAATCCCGACGGTTCGCCTGTAAGCCTAAATTTCATGGCGAAAATACCGCCGAAAGATTCGGCATCAGTCCCGGACGTTATGTTATTCGGCGCAAAAGCCGTCGATCGGTTTCTCGTATCTTCGACTTTTTCTAAACGAAAATAGGATTCTGTTTCGAATAAGCCTTTATAACTTCAAACCGAGCAACAGGCTCAGTGAGGTGCTCTTCCAAGGTTGGGGATAGGCGACCTTGTTGAGTTCTCTTAACCCATTATAAAAGCGCCCCTCGCAGACAAATGTATGCCCGAGAAGCGGGAATTCAAATCCGACTCCAGCCAAAAGCCCCCAGTCTAGGCGCTTGCTGTCGCCGCCTAGGTCTTCATCCCACGATTGGCCGGAGGCGGAGACCTCACTCTTGATGGATACGGCATAGGCGCCATAAAGCCCGGCGTAGAGCAGGGGGTGAAAACCGCCGCTTTTCTTCCCCAGGCGCCAGCGGAGCAACAAAGGCAGTTCGAGAAAATCATAGGTGATACGAGCCGTCACCAGCGAACCGAGTTGTGGCAATCCTTCCGTGGTGCCTCGGCGGACGAAGGCCAGTTCGGGCGAAACAAACAGATGGGGGCTTAAGGCAAACTCATAGCCCACCCCCAGATGGAAACCGGTCAGGGGTTTATCGGCATATCCCGAGATCAGGCTGGCCCTGCTCAGCCCGATTTTGAAGGTAATTGCCCCGGCCGCCGGCTGGCCGACGATCGCTAACGACAAGCCAATCAGAAACAGAAGTTTCTTCATGTTCCTTACCTCAAATTCCCAGGCGAATGAACTGCAAGGCCCTCTCCAACACTTCGTCCCGGCCGGCCCGGATGCCGGCGATGGTCGGCTGGATCACGATATCCGGGACAATGCCGATCCGCTGAGTCTGCCGGCCGTCGGGATAATAGGTGCCCAAGCCGGTAAAGACGGCGGTGATATAGCCCGGCAGGTAGACATATGAGACATTGCCATCGGCGCCAGCCGTCTGGCTTCCGATGAGGGTCGATCGCCCCGTTGCCTGGAAGGCCATGCAGGTGTACTCGGCTTGGCTCTGCGTCAATTCATTGGCCAGGATGATAATACGCCCCTTATAGTGAGCGGGATTGGGGGTCGAAGGCTCGGTGGAGATCGTAATACTGCCAAAATACCCCGGGGATTCCACTAATGGATAATTAAACTTGGCCCAGGGGCGGGTACTTTCATTGAGATAACGGTTGATTTCCCAAATGGTCCCTTGGGGATAGTTGCGCACATCGAAGATGATTGCCTGGGTGTTTTGCAGCATGCTCATGGTGGAAGCGATCTGCTCCGGTTTCAGGGCGCCCATATGGATATAACCGATATTGCCTTCGAGAATCAGGGCCGGGACGATCGCATTCGCGAAGGCTCCACTTTCATTATTGTATTCGGTATAGGTCACGCCGGGAACCAGCACCTGCAAGGTTTGCCCTTCGCGCCCGAGGGTCAGTTGCAGAAAAGGAGACTGGCTACTGAACAGGGGCCTGTTGAGATTGCGCTGCAGTGTCGGTTCGTTCGACGCCTGGATGTACTTGCGCTTCTCGGCACGCAAGGCCTCGCAACTCTTGCCATTCACGTGGGTGATGATATCGCCGACCCGAATGTCACTGCTCCCAAGCAATCGCGGGTAGAGCCTGGTGACCACTGTACGACCTTCGATATATGAAGGCTCGAAACCTACGGTATAGGTTCCCGACCAGTAATTGGAGATGATCGAACTGCTAACGATCCCATGGCTGTCGTTAAGCATGGCCCCAAGCTCTTTTACGGCCATATGATAGGACAGTTCATCGGGGGCGTTTTGGAACTTGGGAATGAAGTCAAGGAGCGTCTCCTCCCAGGGTTGGTCCATCAGGTTCTTATAGGGGTAAAAGTACTCGATGATGTTCCAGTAACAGAAAAAGGTGAGCAGACGCACTTCTTCACGCTCCCAGGTCAATGCGGACAATTTTTTATCTTCTAAGAATTGCAAATTGCCGGCGCTGAAGACAGGGCTGTAATAAAATTGTCGCGCGGTATTGCGACCATCCCGGATGGCCTTAAGGACAACCGACAGGAGGGGAGTTGAATAAACGGCTTTGTCGAGCCATTGCCAATCGATATTGATGAAGTCACTCAGAGGTTTTGGAAAATGAGACGTTTCTCCATAGCCGGCTTGGCGCACCAATTGAAGCAACGAATGCTCATATAATTTAGGATCGCTGGCGGCTTTGATTCCGGGGATCGCTTCCATAAGTTTTTGATTCCAATCGAGCTGCCCGGAGGCCACATTATTATGGTAATACTTGAGCAATCCCCAAACCCGACAGAGACCTGCCAAACGCTGAGTTTGAGTTAATTCGGCGCCTGCGGCGAGGGAGGTGGTCAAAACAACGGCGACAATGAACGCGACGAAATGACGAACGGATGATCTCATCTTCTCCTCCTTGCTTATTGCCCTCTTTTGATTCAGTTGCCAGCAAAAACCATGCCAATTCGCTACGCCTGATACCTCAAAGTAGGCTATCGGTTCCCCTGTAATGAAAAAAGGTCAATCGTCCACTGCCGGCCTGCCGGGGGCATATCTTCACGATTCCCTTCAGTTTCCTGCCTATACTGCTTGGCGGGATAAGGATTTGCTTTTTCGCTCTGCACGACTTACGCTCCAATTAAGCGGGGAATCGACGCTCCCCATCACGAAAAAGGATAATCCCGGACGCGGATCGAGTCAAGAACAAGAAATTTACCACGAAAGAGGCCGGCG